>CAZXHW010000562.1:0-5694 GCA_964639915.1 uncultured Heliomicrobium sp. | reverse complement strand
GTGACCGCTTCGCGTTGAGCGCCAAGCACATCGTACGCGCGCCCGATGTTGTTTAGCGTGATGGCTTCGCCAGGTTTGTCATTGGCAGCGCGCCGCAACGCCAACGATTGAGTATAAAAATCCAGCGCTTTTTGCATCTCGCCAAGGTCAAAATAGACGACTCCGATGCTATTTAGGGAAAGGGCTTGGCCGGGACGATCTCCGATTTCTTTGCGGATGGATAAGGCTTCTTCAAAGTATTTCAGCGCTTTCCGTTTTTCGCCCAATCGGCGGTAGGTTTCTCCCAGGGAGTTTAACGCAGAACCTTCTCCGCGTTTATTGCGCAATGAACGGTATAACGCTGCCGCCTGAGTGAAAGAATCCAATGCCCGCCGAGAGTCGCCGGAATTGTTTTGGTTCACGCCGATTGCGTTAATGGTCGAAGCTTCGCGTTGTTGGTCTTTGGTTTCACGCAGTAAAGGCAGGGCTTTTGTAAATGCCTCAATTGCTTGTTTGGGATCATTGAGTTGCGATTGCAGTACACCGAGCTGAATCAGCATTCCGGCAGCTTCTGACTTTTCTTCAGCCTCCAGCCAGAATTTATAAGCCTCTTCATACTTCGGAATTGCCTTTCTGCGTTCCGGCAGGGTTTTTTGGTCGAAGAGAGCATCTGCTTCGGCAGTGGCTTTTTGAGCGGCAACTCGGTTTCGATCTTTGGCAAGCGGGTCGCGCAAGGCCGCCAACTTCAGAATATAAGCGCCTGCCTTGGCTTTATCGTTTGCCAGCCGAATCTCCAACCGATATGCGCCAGCCGAATCAACGATGGCGAAGATTGTTTCAGCGCTGCCTGTCGTGGAAACGTCGTCAACTTCGGCCAGCATTTTGCCATCCGGAGCGATGAGCTTTGCGGCAATGTCCGTTGTTTTCTGCTCGATTTGCAACAGTAAAAATTGACCGGCATTTACATTGATAATGTAATTGTGTGGTTGCGTTTGGCTGGGCGAAAGATTTTTTTCAATGCTTTGATTAAGTGTCAGTGGTTGTGAATCCTGACCATAGACGGAAAAGGCCAAACCGATAATGACAAGAACGCCCAACGCAATTGTGCGAAGTTGCCCGGGGGAGATTTCGAAGCGCATGACTAACAACTCCTTTGAGATTGGCTATCACGGAAATGAATGAACGTGCAGATGATGCGCTTGGCTGAATAGGTTGGCAAGTGTGGATAATTTGCCAGAGGGCAGAGAGAAAAGTCACAGTTTCTCTCTGCCCTTCAATAGGTTTAGCAAGAAGGTGGAAAGATGGGGATCGTCAAGGAGACAGCATTGGTCATCGTCAATTTGTGAAGGTTATGCCCGCCATCAAACGCATTGGCGACTGCATTGGCGTTGCGATTTTGATTCAGTGTCGCACCGATCAATCCAATGTCGTTTTCGCTCCAAATTTTCAGCCAACCGGTGCGTCCGGCGGATATGAAATTTTCAAACCTTGGTGTTGTTCTTGGGAAGTTGTTTGTCAACTCACCTCTAAGCTGGCACCCGCCCGTCAAGCTGAAGCTGGCAGAGTTTTCTGCATCGTCGTAAAGAATGCCGAAAAGCGTTCCAACTGTTGCCGCTCCAGTTCCCAGATTCCCGCCGATTCGGTTTACCACCAGCAAGGTAGAATTTCCATCTGCCCTGGCAGGGATGCTGGAAGTTGCCAGCACGCGCGGCAATCGGTTGTAACCCTGGCCCGGCACGCCATTGAAGCTGATGACTGCCGTCGAAGCATTTGGATTGCAGCCAGGAACCGGGCTGCCAAATTCTGAAGCGCAACTTTCCGCTGCAAGTTCCGCTTCGCGTCGCGGAGACATCGTCATTTTGACGTAAACGCTGCCGATCAAATAGTTGAAGCTGACCGGGCATCCTGTGTTTGTTCCATCGGCTGTGCCCGGCGGTCCATCCACTGCGATGGCGATGATGTAGCCTGTAATGCCGGGGTCTACATCCGACATCAGGAAAGACGCCGTTTGGTTTGCCGTCAAACAAAGAAAGGCATCGGCCACAGAGCAAGTTGCGCCATCCACAAAGAAAAGGTGTATCGCCACTCCCAATTGCTGATTGGTGTTGGTCAGGCTGACGCGAGAATTGTTTTGTGGATCGTTGCTGGCGGCTGCTGATGTGTACAGAGTATAGAAAAGAACCGAACCGGCTTTGTCATCGGTGATTTCGGAACTTGGCGGATGGCATTGGCCTGGCCCCAGTGTGGTTTGCAAAACGGTGGTGCTGACCGTCGAAGTGTTGTTGGTCAGGTTGGGGTCCGTAAATAACGCCCCCAGCGCAAATGAGACTGTCGCGGTATTGGTTGCCGTCGGCGGCTGGCACAGAAAAGGACTATGAACAGTCAGGGAAATCGTCACTGTTGTTTGCGGCGGCAGGGAAATGTTCTGGCAAGTGACCACTGAACCGGATGCGCCGCAACTGCCGCTGGGCGTATTGGCGCTGACCAGGGTCCAACCTGCGGGTAGCGTATCTGTGACGGTAACGTTGGCTGTGCTGATCTGGTTTGAATGAGTGACAACCAGCGTATAGGTGACGTCGGCTCCGGCTGAAACATTCGCGGGACCTGATTTGTTGATGCTCAAATCAACTGTCAGTCCCGGATCGGCGGCTAAGGCGGTTGATCCGGCGAGGGAACTGAAGGCCAGAATTGCCGCCAGCGAAAATAGCAGATGAAAGAACCTGTGCGAGGTGTTCATTGAAACCCCCTTGGCATCCTGTTGTAAGGATTGATTGTTCGCTTGTGGTAATGGGGCAACGTTGCGAATCAATAGCCGCAACGCCGCACGGAGTGTACGGCGTTTCAGAATGGCGGTCAATCAATGGTTTGACTGCCAATTGGCTTTGTTAACAAGATGGAGGGAAGACTGGAACTGTAATCACAACGCGCTCGTTCAGTCGCAGCACATGCAGGGTGTGTCCTCCAGCAAATGCGTTTGGCGAACTTGCTGTATTGTCGTTGCGATTGATGATCGCTCCCAGAATCGCCGCATTATCCTCAGACCATAGCTTCATCCAGCCAGTGCGACCAGCGGGAATCGCCTGTTCAAAGCGCGGCGTCGTGCGCGGAAAGGTATTGGAGAGAATTGTCCGAAGCAGGCACGTTCCGACGTTGAAGCTGAAGCTGTACGCTTTTTCCGCATCGTCGTAAAGAATACCGAAGACATTCCCTATGGGTTTCAAGCCGGTTCCCCAGTTTCCGTCAACACGTGCCAGCATCAGCATTGTGTCGTTGCCATCCGCTCGGCTAGCAATACTGCTGGCCGCCAGCACTCGCGGCAATTTGTTGAAGCCCTGCGGCGAACCGTCAAATGGAATTTCAGCGTAAGACTTGTTCGGGTCGCAACCCGGAAGCGGGCTGCCAAATTCCGAAGCGCAGCTTTCAGACGCCAGATCGGCTTCGCGCATAGGTGAATTGGTCATCTTGATTTTGGCGCTGCCAATCAGGTAGTTGAAACTGATCGGGCAACCAGTGTTATGACCTCCGGCTGTGCCCGGCGGGCCGTCAACCGCCATCGCCATCATGTAGCCCGCAACTCCGGGATCCATATCAGACATCAGAAATCTGGTTGTTTGTAAGGGAGTAAGGCAAACAAACGCATCCGCCACAGAACACGTAGCGCCGTCCACAAAGAATAAGTGGACGACGACGCCAAGCGATGGATGTGTATTCGTCAAACTGATGGCAGTATTGTTGCCAGGGTCTCCGCCCGGACCGCCTGTCGCTCCAGATGCGAACGCGCCTCCGAAAAGAACCGCGCCAGGTTTTTGTGTGCTGGGAGGCGAACTGGAGGGAACGCAAGCACCGGGTCCCAAATTTCCAATCTGAACGACGGTCGTAACACTCGCCATGTTATTGCCTGGTATTGGGTCGGACGCTGCTCCGCTGACAGTTGCGTTATTGGAAACTGTCGTCGGCTGGCAGGTTTCAGGCACGTGAGCCTGAATCTGGATCGTCACAGGAGTGCCGACAGTCAATACGCCAAGATTACAATTGACAGTGTTGGTGCCGACACCTGTGGAGGTTCCTTGCGAAGTCGTAATGGTTTCGACCGTAAAAGCGGCTGGCAATTGATTGTTAACGGTTGTGTTTGGGCTGGCAGCAGGGCCGTTATTTCTGACGGTTAGCGTGTAGGTAATGCTGTGATCTGGAACTGCGGTTGGGGAGGAACTGGCGGCGGTAATCGCCAAATCGGCTTGGCCTGCCCCCGATATGTTCAGCACAAAGCCCACATCTGTATTGGTGCCACAATTATCAGTGGAGCGAATTGTTATGGTATGTGAGCCTGACGGAATAGCAGCAGTCAATGATACCGAACCTGTTGTTGGGTTGACGGCAATTCCGCCTGTGTAAGTTCCTGCGCTAAGCAAGGTGATGTTGAATGTGCCGTTATCCGTTGGTGGGGCAGTCGGATTCACGATCAGGGAACCTCCAGCCGCAACTGTCTGCGGGCTGGCATAGCTCAACGTCGGTGGCGTGTTGGCCGTTACAGTCACAGACAAAGTGGCTTGGATTATGCTGCCGCTTCCATCATCTACTTGCAGGGCAATAAGGTTGTTGCCAAGTGGGGCTGTGCAGTCCGCCGTAACATTGGCTGTAATGGTTCCTCCCGTGTTTGTGATGCCTGTAACGGTAATGCCAGGAATGTTGGTTGCCGTGACGACCAGATTTCCAGGTGGTGTTTCGGCATCGTTAACGTTAGCAATGGTCGAAACCGTGCCCACACTGCCTTGCTGTCGCGTGACTGCCATCGTAGTGATCGTAGGCGGAGTATTCGCCAAACAGCCAGAAAACTCCGAGGTGTCGTTAGTCGTCAGATCCGTCGCAAGCATTGTGTAAACGTTTTTGCCCGGCTGGGGAGTGAACGTAAAAGTGAAATTGCCGGTATTACCCGCAGCATCGGTCGTGACATTGCGAGAGCCCAGAAAGACCTCGCCTTCGCCATTGCCTATTGGGTCGCAGACAGCGTTGGCGAAATATTCAATGCGGAAATTTCTGTTTGGCGTGCTGTTAAACGAAGCAGTCAGCACACTGCCACTGACAGACAGCGGGTCGGGAAAATTCTGCAGGTTGTTTGGACCTGAATCCGTATCCATCGGATCATTTGGCGTCACGAAATCATCACTATAGTTAATGCCCATGCCAGTATTTTCGAAAATCGAATTGCCAAGGATTGCGTTTCCCACACCATTCGGAGCGAAAACGCCAAGCGCTCCATTAAAGGCAATGGTGTTACCCGCGCCTGCCGCAGTTCCTCCTAATGTATTGTTCGAGGAGCTTTGGAATCGCACGCCCTGGTTGTCATTTCCCAACTGGCCGCTGCCGGAAGAAGTTGTGCCAATAAAATTGCCTTGCACCGTATTGTTTGTCGCGTTGCCGATTGTGACTCCGTTGCCGCCGTTCCCTGAAATCACGTTCCGCGCAGCGACGACAGCGCCGCCAATTGTATTGCCGCTTGTCGAATCTAGATTCACACCATCGCCGCCATTACCCATATCAATAGCGCCTGTTACATCCGTGCCAATGAAATTGCCTTGGACGGTGTTGTTGATTCCAGCGACGATGCTGATTCCGGCTCCCAGGTTTCCTGAGATGATGTTACGAGTGCCAGTGACCGTGCCGCCGATGATGTTGTTGTTACCGAGCGCGTCAATATGAATGCCATCTAGTGTATTC
>CAZXHW010000561.1:0-5705 GCA_964639915.1 uncultured Heliomicrobium sp. | reverse complement strand
CCAGTAATCCACAGTGTTCTGAATCTCTCGCTTAAAACCTTCGTAATTGGCCGTCTTCACCTGATACCCATTCGCTCCCTGGCGATAACATTCCAGAATATCAGTGGGATTGGCGGAAGTCGTCATCACAATCACCGGCACCGAAGAAAGCCCTCTGTCCTGTTTGACGGCTTGAAGCACTTCGCGCCCATCCGTACCGGGCAAGTTCAAGTCCAGCAAAATGAGCGAAGGTCGAGGCGCGCTTTCAGCGTCAGCATAGCGCCCCGACTGGTGCAAATACTCTAGCGCCTCGTCACCATCGCAACAACGATGGTGAGGGGTGCTGACGCCAGCCTGCCGGAAAGCCCGCACAAGCGCCGCATAATCTTCATCGCTGTCTTCAACCAGCAGCAGCGGCGAGGTTAGATTGTTGGGTGTCGTCATGAGCATCTCCAGTAAGGGTAAAATAAACTGTTGTTCCTTCGCCCGGCAGCGAATCCAGCCAGATTCGCCCACCGTGCCGTTCGACAATTTTACGTGCAATCGTCAATCCCGCTCCCGTCCCGCCGCCGAAATCATCACGGCCATGCAACCGCTTAAAAATGCGAAAGACAGCATCATGGTGTTTTTGCGCAATCCCAATTCCGTTATCCCTGATGTGGAAAACAACTGGCCCTAGACCGTCATTGGACGAAACTGTGCTGTCATTGCCCAACACCGGTTCAATTGATTGATAACCAATCTCGACCCATTTTTCGGCCTTATTGTTGTACTTGATTGCATTGGCAATCAGGTTTGTCAGCAATTCGCTAACCAGCGTGGGATCGGCGGCAACACTCGGCAGCGGGCGTGGCACGCGCAATTCAACGCCGCTTTCGCGCAACCGGGGCATCAACAATTCACTCACTTCATCCAGCACCGGCTGCAGCCCAACTTTGCTTCGTTCAATTTCCTGCCGCCCCAATCGCGAATAGTGCAGCAAGGATTCGATCAACTCCTCCATCCTGCGCGTCAGCCGTTGCAGCGTCAGCAATTGATCGCGGCCTTGTTCGTCCAGTTTGTCGCCATAATCTTCAATCAGGAAATGCGAATAGTTATGAATGCCGCGCAGGGGTTCCTTCAAATCATGCGAAGCGATGTAAGTAAACGCATCAAGTTCGCGGTTGCTACGTGTCAGTTCTACGTTCAAACGCCGTAGTTCTTCGTTCTGTTGCCGCAGCGCTTCTGTGCGTTCTGTCACGCGCGATTCCAGCTCCTGGTTCATTCGTTCCAATTGCCGTGTCTTGCGATACAACTCGACGAAGACACTGACTTTTGCCCGCAAGATCTCCGGAATCACCGGAACGGAAACGTAATCCACAGCGCCGCGTTCATAAGCCTTAACGCGGTCATGGTCGGAAATGTGGACACCGGAAATGAAGATAATCGCAGTCTTTTGATAGCGCGGATGTTGATGAATGATTTCGGCCAGTTCAAACCCGTCCAGTTCAGGCATGCTCACATCCATCAACACCACGGCGACTTCAGTTTTGAGCAAAATTTCCAGCGCCTCGCGCGCTGACCCCGCTTTGATCAGATTTTCTCCCAAGCTGGATAGTATCGCTTCATAACTAAGCAATTTTCCCGGTTGGTCATCCACCATCAGCAGGTTGACCTTTTCAGTTTCGTTGATCGAATCGTGTTCCATAACGGTAGCTGTCAAAAAAAAGAAACGTGGCGCGGGTTTTACAACCCGCGCACGGCCCTGGCAAAGGGCCTCTCGTTTCAACAAAGGGCTTTCCAAAGAATTTCTGCGCGGGTTGGAAAACCCGCGCCACATTTGCTTACCGGTGCAGCCACATGCGCAACGCCGACAACAATTGTTCGGTGTTAACCGGCTTGGCCAGATAATCTGACGCTCCCGCTTCCAGACATTTTTCACGGTCGCCTTTCATGGCCTTTGCCGTAAGCGCGATGATTGGCAGACGGCGGAAAGATGGATTCTGCCGTATGACCTGCATTGTTTCGTAGCCATCCATTTCGGGCATCATGATGTCCATCAGCACGATTGCCAAACCCGGCGTGGATTCAAGCGTGGCGATTGCTTCGCGCCCTGTGCCCGCCGTCAGCACCGTCATCCCGCGTCGTTCCAGCACACTGGAAAGCGCAAAGATGTTGCGCACGTCGTCATCCACCACCAGAACTTTCTTGCCCACCAGGTCATCGTCAGAACGATTCAGCCGTTCCAGCATTTGCTGTTTATCGGACGGCAAATCGGCCACAACGCGGTGCAAGAACAGCGCCGTTTCATCCAGCAATCGTTCAGGCGATTCAACGCCTTTTACAACAACGCTGCGCGCGATGGTATGAAGCTGGGCATCTTCTTCAGGTGAAAGCTCCTTGCCTGTGAACACCACGACTGGAAGCTCGCTCAGCGACTCTTCATTCCGTATGCGTTCCAGCACCTCGAAGCCGGACATATCCGGTAAGCGCAGATCTAGCACAACGCAATCGAAGGATTCTTCAAGCATCAGCTTCATTGCATCTTCGCCCATGTCCGATGTCACAATGTCTATGTCGTCGTGCCCAAGCAGTTCAGTAATGCTCAACTGTTCGGCGGGGTTATCTTCGACCAGCAGCAGGCGTTTGCGGCGCGGCGAAGAGTATTCCCAGATGCGAGCGATTGCCGCATCCAAGCCTTCTGTTGTCGTCGGCTTGGTTACAAACGCGAACGCGCCACGCGCCAAACCATGTTGCCTGTCTTCGTCCAGTGTGACCATCTGAACTGGAATATGCCGCGTGGACGGATTCTGTTTCAGATGACTGAGCACCGTCCACCCCAGCATATCCGGCAAAAAGACATCCAGCGAAACTGCCGTGGGTTGATACTGGCGCGCCAGAACCAACGCATCCGCTCCACGCATTGCCACCAGGACTTTGAAGCCTTTGTCGCGTGACAGGTCGCACAGGACGCGCGCGTAATGCGGATCGTCTTCAACGATCAGCAGCACGCTGTCGCCCGGTTGCAGGTTATCGCGGTCATCCGGAATTAGTTCTATTGGCCGGTCGGCTGTGCGCGGACCGTGAAAGGCCGCCGGACGCTGGGCGGGCGTTGACTCGCCGTTATTCGCCAGCATTGCGGAACCGGCTGGGCCAACGTAAGTCTGTGGCAGATACAGCGTAAAGGTGCTTCCGGTGCCAGGCGTCGAACGCAGTTGGATTTCACCGCCGAGCAAGCTGGCCAGTTCGCGGCTGATCGCGAGACCAAGGCCGGTGCCGCCGTACTTGCGGCTGGTTCCCGCATCCGCTTGCTGGAAGGCTTCGAAAATAATCCTCTGCTTCTCAAGCGGGATGCCGATGCCAGAATCCGAGACTTCAAATGCAACAACGTTCGCCGCATTTTTCAGAACTGGATGGTCTGCGCTCCATCCTCCTGTGGCGACCGAAACTGTCATTCGGACGCCGCCTTGTTCCGTGAACTTGAAGGCGTTCGAAAGCAGGTTCTTCAGCACTTGCTGCAATCGTTTCGAGTCAGTGACGATCGTGCGGCTGAGTTGCGGGTCCATATTCACGTCGAAGCCCAATCTGCGGTTTTCGGCCTCGTGGCGGAATGGACGAGCGATCATTTCCATCAAGTTATTGAAGTAAATCTCTTCCGCTTCGACCGTGACCGTGCCAGATTCGATCTTCGACAGGTCCAGAATATCGCTGATCAGGTTAAGCAAATCCGTGCCCGCGCCGTGAATTGTGCGGGCAAATTCAACTTGTTTGGCAGACAGATTCCCTTCTGGATTCTCGCCAAGCTGCTGGCCAAGAATGAGAATGGAATTGAGTGGCGTGCGCAGTTCGTGCGACATGTTGGCCAGAAACTCCGACTTGTACTTCGAAGTGAGTGCCAACTCGGCAGCCTTCTCTTCCAGAGCGCGACGAGCTTGTTCAATTTCCTGATTCTTGCGTTCGACCTCGACGTTTTGTTCGGCAAGTTGCTGCGCCTTTTGCGCAAGCTGTTCATTGGTCTGCTGCAACTCGGTCTGCTGCGACTGTAATTCAGCCGCAAGCTGCTGTGATTGCTGCAACAGCGCTTCAGTCTGCATTGTGGCTTCAATACTATTAAGCACGATACCGATGCTGGCCATAAGCTGTTCCAGAAACGCCTGGTGCGAAGCCGTGAACGTTCCGAGTGAAGCCAGTTCGATCACCGCCTTGACCTGGTCTTCAAAAAGAACCGGAATCACGATGACGCTGCGCGGGACAGATTCGAACAGCCCGAAGCGGATCGGAGTGATGTTGTTCGGCAAGTCCGTAATCATCATGCGCTGCTTTTCAATGGCGCACTGACCAATCAGACCTTCTCCCTGATTCAGACGCCGTGGCAGACCGTCCTGGCCTTCGTCGGCAAACGAGGAAAGTAGCTTGAGGCCAAAAGCGCCTTCCGTATCCACCTGATAAATCACGCCTTGTTGCGCGTTAACCAGCGGCGCAAGTTCCGACAGCAGCATGCGACCCACAGCAGTCAGGTCGCGTTGCCCCTGCAACATACCTGTCAGGCGGGCCAGATTTGTCTTCAACCAGTCCTGTTCGGTGTTGCGATCCGTCGTCAGGCGCAGATTGTTGATCATCGTGTTGATGTTGTCTTTCAGCTCGGCCACTTCTCCACGCGCTTCCACCTGAATCGAACGCGTCAGGTCGCCTTGCGTTACAGCAGTGGCGACTTCGGCAATCGCGCGCACCTGGTTGGTCAGGTTGTCGGCCAGCAGGTTGACGTTTCCGGTCAAATCTTTCCACGTTCCCGCTGCGCCAGGCACGTTGGCTTGTCCGCCCAAACGGCCTTCCACGCCCACTTCGCGGGCGACGGTCGTCACCTGATCGGCAAAGGTCGCAAGTGTATCGGTCATGCCGTTGATCGTTTCGGCCAGAGCCGCGACTTCGCCCTTCGCGTTAACGGTCAGTTTTTGCTTCAAGTCGCCGTTGGCCACGGCTGTCACTACTTTCACGATACCGCGAACTTGTTCGGTCAAGTTCGCAGCCATGACGTTGACGTTGTCGGTCAAATCCTTCCACGTTCCAGCCACGCCTGGCACTGCTGCCTGTCCGCCGAGCTTGCCTTCGGTTCCGACTTCACGAGCGACGCGCGTCACTTCAGCGGCAAAGGCGTTGAGCTGATCCACCATCGTGTTAATGGTGATCTTGAGTTCCAGGATTTCGCCTTTCACATCCACCGTGATCTTGCGCGAAAGGTCGCCGCGCGCCACAGCAGTTGTCACTTCGGCGATGTTGCGGACTTGCGTTGTCAAGTTGGCAGCCAACAGATTGACGTTGTCAGTCAAGTCCTTCCACGTGCCGCCTACGCCGGGAACGACTGCTTGTCCGCCCAACCGTCCGTCGGTGCCGACTTCGCGCGCCACGCGTGTCACTTCTGCGGCGAACGAACGAAGCTGCTCGACCATTGTGTTGAGCGTTTCTTTCAGCAACAGGATTTCGCCGCGCACGTCCACCGTGATCTTTTTGGAAAGGTCGCCGCTGGCGATGGCGGTTGCCACTTCGGCAATGTTGCGCACCTGTCCGGTCAAATTCGAAGCCATGAAGTTGACGTTGTCGGTCAGGTCTTTCCAAGTGCCGCCCACACCCGGCACGTTGGCCTGGCCGCCGAGCTTGCCTTCCGTGCCGACTTCGCGCGCCACGCGCGTCACTTCCGCGGCGAATGAGTTGAGCTGATCCACCATCGTGTTGATGGTGTTTTTAAGTTC
>CAZXHW010000560.1:0-5707 GCA_964639915.1 uncultured Heliomicrobium sp. | reverse complement strand
TTGGAAGGGATGAACCGTGATGTCGGTTTCGAATCGCTGGGCAAAGACAACCTGAAACGCATCGCCCGCCTTGATGAACTCTTTGATCTTCTCAATTGCCGAAACGTAATACTCCTTCGACATATTTGAGCGAATCTGGATGGATTCCGCTCTTCGACCAAACGTCGCAGGCTCCACCGGCGCTGCCAAGCTAGCTTCAAGCCGGGCAATTTCACTGCAAGCGGCGATGTATTTATCGCGCAGCTTTGCGCCGTCACGTTCGCCATTGGTGAAGACGTTGGCAATAATGTGAATCTGATGTTTGACGTGATCGAAGGCCAGAATGCTGGAAAAGAACATGACGACCGCGGTGTCTACGTTCAAATCGTCTTTCGCCTGATCCGGCAAACGCTCAAACCAGCGCACGGCGTCATAACCGAAATAGCCAACCGCGCCACAAGAAAACGGCGGCAACCCAGCAACTTTAACCGGTTTGTGTTCGCGCATCAGATCGCGCAACACATCCAGCATTGGACGCTGGATGGTTTCCTGACTGCCATCGGCTTTTTCAATCGAAACCTGATCGCCGCGAGCGCGCACAATCGTGTGCGGCGCACAGCCCAGAAAGGAATATCGCGCGATCTTTTCGCCGCCTTCAATGGATTCCAGCAAGAAAGCGCGCGGTGATTGCCGTTCGATTCGCAGAAACGCAGAAACCGGTGTCAGCAAATCGGCCATCACGGTTTTGACCAGCGGGACGACCGTGCCTTCGGCGGCCAAAGCCAGAAACTCTTCGTAAGTTGTCGGTGTAATTTGGGACATAGGACAGCGTCTCAAACCTCAAAATTGAGGGTTCGAGATTTGAAATCCAAGATTGCAAGAAACTACTTGCTGTATTTCGGGTTTGCCGGTTTGCCAGCTCGATGATTCAACTCGTTGAGAACGTCCTGTAAGCTGATTTCACGTTCGACCATCAGCACCAACAGGTGATAAAGCAAATCGCTGATTTCCGCCGAAAGCGGTTTCCGGCTTTCAGAATCCTTGGCGTTTTTGGCGGCAATGATTGTTTCAGCAGCTTCTTCGCCGACCTTTTTCAGAATCTTGTCCAGCCCGCTATCGAACAGATAGGTCGTGTAAGAGCCTTCCGGGCGCTGATCTTTTCGCTCCTGAATCAGCCGGAACAAATCCTGAAGCAGAATTCCTAAATCCATCGCCGCCACATTGACCAGCGAAAGCGGCGAATCAGTCGGTTGAATGACTGCCGAAGCGGGCTTGCCAGCTTGTGGCTGCGGTGCATCAGTTTCATTAACTCCGCGATAAAAGCAGGTGCGTTCGCCCGTGTGGCAAGCAGGCCCGTCCGCATTGACTCTGACCAGCAACGCATCGCCGTCGCAATCCAGCCTGATGTCAACGACCTGCTGTGTGTTCCCGGAAGTCGCGCCTTTATGCCAAAGCTCCTGCCTGGAACGGCTCCAAAACCAAGTCTGGCCGGTTTGGAGGGTTCTGGCCAGACTTTCAGGATTCATGTATGCCACCATCAACACTTCTCCGGTGACATCATCCTGCACGATGGAGGTAATCAGACCTTGCTCGTCAAACTTCAGATTCTGAATCATCACTTTGCTTTCTTCAGCATCCAATCGGTCAAAATAGTCAACATTGTCGGGTCCAGCGGGCGCGACGCGTCAGCATACGAAGCCACTGTTGCAGCACCTTTGTTCGTTTTGAACAAATGATCCACATCGTCCAACAACTGCAAAGTCACATCTTCTCGCGAAGACCGTTTCATTGCTTCTTCAATAAACTCAGCGTCTTTAACCGCAATTTGAATGTCCTTCTTGCCTTGCAAGATTAGCGTCGGAACCTGGATGTTGTTGACGATTTGCAACGGATCGTTGATGAACAGGCTGACGACGACTTCGCGTTGCTTGATAAGGGTGATCAGGATTGCATCGTAAGCATCTTTCTCGTCCAGTTTTTCGCTGGAAAAGTCGGTTCGTCCGCCCTGCATCCCCCGAACCACACGGTCAAATTTTGCCAAATAGGCATCAACGTCTTCTGGCTTCTTCCCTGCTTCAGCCATGCGGCTCTTAATCTGATCGCGCATAATTTTATGCAGATGGCGGCCCGGAGCCGCAGCCAGAATCACTCCTGCATATTTGGCATCGTCGTGCGCGGCAATGCTTGAGATAATGAAACCACCTTCGCTGTGGCCAAAAAGGAAAACTTTTGCGGGATCAACTTGCGGCTGTTTTTTCAAAAACTCTGCGGAAAGCCGCGCGTCGTCAATGTAATCATCAAACACATTTGGTTTCTTGCACTCGCTTTCCCCCACGCAGCGCTTGTCGTAACGTAACACGGCAAATCCACGCGCAGCCAGATGCTCGGCAATTTCGCGGTAAATCGGCTGTTTGACTGTGCCAATTTCCACACCATCCCGTGGCGTAGGTCCTGAACCAGCAACAATCAACATTCCTGGCGCACGTTTGCCAGCTTCCAGCTTCGGCAACAATAGCGTTCCAGCCAGTTTCACCTCGTGGCCGTCGTATTTCACTTCCTGAGCCTGGAATGACGAAGGCGCTGGCTTGCTTTGCGCGGCGACTGCGATTGCCAATCCCGCGACACAAATGGACAGAACTGAAATTCTTGATACCCAATTCATCCGAAAAATGCTCCCTTGAATAAATGTGACGCAGATTTTCTAACCTGCGACGGACTCACTTAACAGTTTTCCAGTGAGTTAAGAAGGGACACGACAGCGCAGGTTGGAAAACCTGCGCTACATCAAACTACCGCATCAGTATACCGCGCTCGCGCAGGTACTGCTTGGCGTCACCAATCGTAAATTCGCCAAAGTGAAAAATTGAAGCAGCCAGCACCGCGCTTGCCTTTCCAACAGTCAGCGCATCGTAAAGATGTTCCAGCTTTCCCGCTCCGCCGGAAGCAATGACCGGAATGTTAACTGCTTCGGCGACAGCGGCAGTGAGTTCCAAATCATAGCCGTCTTTATGACCGTCGCAATCCATGCTGGTCAGCAGAATTTCTCCCGCGCCAAGATTCGCAGCCTGCTGCGCCCATTCCACGGCATCAATCCCTGTCGGCGTGCGACCTCCGTGCAAATACACTTCCCACGAAAGTTCGCTGCCTTCAGCTTTTCGCTGTTTCGCATCAATTGCCACGACAATGCACTGTGCACCAAACTTTTCCGCACCTTCGCGGATCAGGTTTGGATTCTGTACCGCTGCCGTATTGACCGAAATTTTGTCGGCTCCGGCCATCAGAATCGCACGAATGTCTTCGACAGTACGGATGCCACCGCCGACGGTGAACGGAATGAAAGCGCGATCAGCAACTCGGCGAACCATGTCGGCGACGATTTCCCGCCGATCCGACGAAGCCGTGATGTCCAGAAAGACAAGTTCGTCTGCGCCTTCGCGGTCGTAGCGAGCGCCTTGCTCAACCGGGTCTCCGGCGTCAATCAGGTTCAGAAAACTGATGCCTTTGACCACACGGCCATTATCAACATCAAGGCAAGGGATGATTCGTTTGGCTAACATTTGATTGCATATGGCAAAAGGCGGATTGGGAAACTTATTCCACAATCCGCCTTTCGCGTTACAAAGAGATTTGCTTCACGGAAATAACGTGTTCTGACTTCGCCAACTCCGCCAAAGTCGTGGCATCCAGCGCGCTGTCTACCTGGTAAACCGCGATGGCGGTTCCACCCGCTTTGTTCCGGCTCAGGTAAAGCTGAGCGATGTTGACTCTGTGATCGCCCAGAAACGTTCCGACGCGACCAACAACACCAGGCTGGTCGGCATTCAGCAGCACCAGCATCTGGCCTTCCGGCAGAGCATCCAGACGATAAGAATTGATCGCCACCAAGCGCTGTTCGCCCTTGCCGATGATCGTTCCGGCGACGCGGCTTTCCTGTTTGTCGTTTTTGACCACAACTTCAACCAAGGTGGTGAAATCCTGCGCCGTAAGCTCTTTGGTTTCAGTCACTCGCAAGCCGCGCTCTTCGGCAATAACCGAAGCGTTGACTTGATTGACCCGGTCACTGACACCCTTCAGCAAACCTGCCAGAACTGCTTGGGTAATCGGGCGAACGTCCAATCCGGCGACTTCGCCGCTGTAACTGATCTGCACTTCGCTGACGGCTTGCGTGAAAAACTGCGCCTGGAAACTGCCGAGCTTTTCGCCCAGCGTCAAATAAGGCTGCATCGTCACCAGGGCTTCGGCGCTGACGGCTGGAACGTTGACGGCTCCGGCAATCGTGCCTGTCGCCAGATAATCAGCGACTTGCTCTGCGGTGGTAATGGCGACGGAATCCTGCGCTTCGTTGGTCGAAGCGCCCAGGTGCGGCGTGACGACGACTTCGTCAAGCGTCAGCAATGGATGATCTTCCGGGACAGGTTCTTTGACAAAAACGTCCAGCGCGGCTCCAGCGACTTTGCCGGATTTGATCGCGTTGTAAAGCGCAGTTTCGTCAACCAAACCTCCGCGAGCGCAGTTGATGACGCGAACGCCGTCTTTCATTTTGGCAAAAGCTGCTTCGCCGATGATGCCGCGCGTTTCGTCGTTCATCGGTGTGTGAACCGTAACGAAATCCGCCCGGGTGAAAACATCGTTCAAAGTGCCAAGTTCAATTCCAGCTTTGGCCGCGACTTCCGGCGAAGTGAACGGATCATACGCAACGACTTTCATGCTCAAACCGACGCCGCATTGGGCGACGATTTTGCCGATGTTGCCAAGGCCAATGACACCCAATGTTTTGCCGCGCAACTCTGTGCCCATAAAGCTTTTCTTGTCCCACTTGCCCGCTTTCAGTTTTGAATGCGCCTGCGGGATTTTGCGGGCCAGCGACATCATCAGCGAGATGGTGTGTTCGGCGGTAGTGACGCTGTTGCCTCCGGCGGCGTTCATGACGATGATTCCGCGCGCGGTGGCAGCTTTGACATCAATGTTGTCTACGCCTGAACCGGCGCGGCCAATGACTTTCAGGTTGTCGGCAGCGGCAATGATGTCGGCGGTGACTTTGGTTTCACTGCGCACGATCAAGCCGTGGTATTGGCCGATGATTGCCTTCAGTTCTTCCGGCTTCAACCCGGTGTTGACGTCCACTTGGAAGTTTTCGTTGCGGCGGAGAATCTCAACGCCGAGTTTGGAAAGATTGTCGCTAATCAGGATTTTCATAAAGTTATGACTCCAGCCTTTCTATGGTTGAATGGTCTGTGGTGATTGGCAAATTGTTGATGAACTTTTGAGAAGTTGCGCGCCCAATTACCACGACCAACAGGAATGTGAGTGTGATGATGAGCTTCGCCAGGAGCAGGATGACGAATGACCGGTCAAGATTGATGATGAAGAATGACTGGCGGCGAATGAGAGCCGAGTGGCACTGCAATTCAAATTGTAATTACGATTTCCGGTCATCTAGTTTGAACTTATCAGAGGAATTTGTTTTCGGCGGCTGCCAAAAACGGGGGCATCATAAGTGCCGATTCGTTAAATTGCAAACCGAATATCGAAGCCGGACAGCCAGTGATTGACCAAGCCGATTCTTTGCTGCATCATCGCCGCCGTTTTCCCAAAGCTCGAAACTTATGACGCACATCTCCCCAGATACCATTTCATTGCGTATGGCCGAACCAGGCGATGAAGCCTTTTTGTTTGCGCTTTACCGCAACACACGGGCTGAAGAAATGGCGGCTTGGGGCTGGCCCGC
>CAZXHW010000559.1:2613-5726 GCA_964639915.1 uncultured Heliomicrobium sp. | reverse complement strand
TGTCAGCAATCTCAATCGCGTTTTTGCCCTTGCGCTTGGCGATGGAAATCGTCACGGCTGGTTGCACACGCTCGTTACCGCTCGCGGTACTGACTCCCACCGTCTCTCCATCTCTCCGTCCTTCCGTCCCTCCGTCTCCGATGCCGAAGATCACATAATCGCTCGGCTCTTCCGCGCCATCTTCGATTTTTGCCACATCGCGCAAATACACCGGGCGATTGTTGAAGGCGGTGATGACAACATTGCCGACGTCTTCCGCCGTATGTAGAAAGCCGCCGGTTTCAACCAGAAATTCTTTGTTCCCCGTTGCGAAACTGCCGGATTGCAACTGGCGATTCGATTGCTCCAGCACCGGAGCAATCATCGCCGGAGCGACGTTGAACCCGGCCATTCGCGCTTCGTCGAGCGCGACGCGAATTTGCCGTCGTTGACCGCCGATGATTTTGACTTCCGAAACATCGCTGACTTCCTTGATCTGGTCGTGGACTTGCGCAGCGATACGGCGCAGCGTGAAGGCGTCGTAGCGATCACTGGAAAGCGTCAATGCCAGAATCGGCACATCATCAATCGAACGCGGTTTGACCAATGGCTGACTCGCTCCGGGAGGAATCAGATCAAAATTCGCCAGCATCTTTTGATTCAGCCGGACAATGGCGTCTTCTTCGTTTTGGCCGACAAAAAACCGGACGACGGTCATTGCCTGCCCTGGCGACGAAGTCGAATAAATGTATTCAACGCCCGGAACTTCCCACAGCAATTTTTCCATCGGCTGGGTGACGCGCGTTTCGACTTCTTTGGCCGAAGCGCCGGGCATTTGCACAAAGACATCAATCATCGGAACGATGATTTGCGGCTCTTCTTCACGCGGCAACATGACCACTGCCGCCAATCCCAGCAGGACGGAAGTCACGATAATCAACGGCGTCAGCTTTGACGCGATAAACGCGCGAGCGACTTTTCCGGCAAATCCGATTTCAGTCTTCATTGCACTTTCACTCCGTCGTTCACTTTGGCAACGCCGTCCACCACGATGCGTTCGCCTTCGTTCAAACCGGATAAAACCTCCGCGCGGTCGCCATGCATTTTGCCGGTTTTGATCAGCCGCAACCGTGCGATGCCGGAATCGTCAACCACAAAAACTCCGGTGAGCTGTCCGCGCTGAGAGATTGCGTTGGGCGGAATGGTGATCGCCTGCCGCTGGCCGCGCACAAATTGCGCCGTGCCATATAAACCCGATCGCAGCGATTGCGCCGACAGATCTATTTTCACGGTGTAACTGCGGCTCATCGGATCGGCGGCGGGCAGAATTTCAGCGACTGTACCTTCGATTTGTTCGCCGCCAATGGCGTCAATTTTCACGCGAGCGCGGTCTTTCAATTTGATTTTGCCGATTTGCGATTCTTCAACGGCGGCTTCCAGCCGGTAATGCGCGGCGTCTTCGATGGTCAGCAACGGAGCGCCTGGCGTCGCCGTCGCGCCGACATCAATCTGCTTCGCCGTCACGATGCCGCTGATTGGCGTCACCACGCGGGCGTATCCGGCAAACACCTGCGCGCTGGCGATGTCAGCTTTGGCCTGATCCATTTGCGCCTGTCCTTGTTTCTTTTTCGCCGCCACCATCTGCAACATTTTGTCAGCACGGTCGGCTTCGGCATCGGCGACCGAAGCTCTGGCTTTGACTTCGTCGAATTCCTGCAGGCTGACGGATTTTCGATCTAACAAGGTTTGATAGCGCGCAAGCGTAGCGGCGGCCAAGCGTTTGTTAGCTTCGGCGGCGGCTTTGGCTGATTGCGCTGCGTTGCTGGCTTGATCGGCTTCTGCGACGGCCTGTTCGGCTTGGCGCAACCCGGCTTGCGCCTTTTGCAATTGCGCGGCGGCTTCGCGGTTGTCAATTTCGATCAGCGCCTGGCCGGCACTGACGCGGTCGCCTTCGCGCACGCGAAGCGACATCACCGTGCCCATAATTCTTGAAGACAGCACCGTCGTGTTTTTCGCGCGCACAGTTCCCGTCGCTTCGTAAAAGTCTTCAACTGATGAAGCATCAACTTTTTCAACTTGAACGCCGGTGACGATCGGCTGCTTTTCAGCCGCAACTTGCGGTTTCGCTCCGCAGGCAGCCGCAAACACCGTCAACAAGGCGATCAAAGCGATGAGGACAAATTTGGTTTTCATAGGCTTATGAAATGAATACCTGGACATCCGTCATTCTGCCGGTCGCCAGCATCACGCTGGCATAGCCGACGTAAAAATCGTGGCGTGCTGACAGCACAATCAGTCGCGCTCGCGTCAGTGTGGTTTCCGCCCGCAAGACTTCGGTGATGGTCGTCAGTCCGGCTTGATACCGGTCTTGCGTGATGCGCAACGCTTCGCTGGCTTGATTGATAATTCTTTCGGCGACTTTCAGCCGTTCGCGGGCGGTAATGAATTGCTGATGGGCGCGAACGACTTCGAAACGGATTTGATTGGTTAGTTGTTGTTGTTCGCTGGCGGCCAGATTAGCTTCAGCGCGCGCCTGTGCGATGTGGGCATTGCGCCCTGCGTCAAACAGATTAAACGTGACGCTGGCGCCAACCATGTAATCACTGCTGCCGTTGACGAAGTTGTTGCGGCTGGCCCCGAAGTTGGCAAACACATCCACACGCGGCAAAAATTCATTGCGCGCGCCTCGGGCTTGCACTTCGCCGGAACGCGCCGCCAAACCGGAGCGATTCAAATCCGGGCGGTTTTCAATCGCCAGCCGAATCAATTCTTCCTGGCCAGCCAGATCGAATTTCTTTTCCACCAACTGCCCGGCAATTCGTTGCGGCGTGCTGACCGGCAATCCCATCGCGGTGTTTAGCGCGGCTTCGGCGGTAACACTGTCGCCTTCAGTTTGAATTGCCTGTTGGCGCGCTTCCGCCAGTTGGACCTCGGCGGCCAGAAGGTCGGAAACTACAGAGGTTCCCGCTTCAACGCGGTCGCGGCTCAGCTTCACGTCGCACTCGTAGGCCCGGTAGCCGTGCGCGGCGCCGAGGCGGAACGCGGCCAGCGTGTTCTCGGGGGCCAGCTTGCCGGCGCCGCGGTGGGCGATCCAGCGCGGGTAGGGCCAGTGTGGGGACATAGGCATGTTCAGG
>CAZXHW010000559.1:0-2603 GCA_964639915.1 uncultured Heliomicrobium sp. | reverse complement strand
CCTCCTCGCTGACCTCTTTTTTGGCCTGCGCCAGCATCAATCCGTAAAACGCTCGTAAGGTTTCAAAGCGGACCTGCTGTTCGACCTGACTGGTTTGCGCGGAGGCTTGTTGTTGCCCCAACTGCGCGCGTTTGATGCGCGTGGCCGATTGCCATTGATCAAACAACGGCGCTTTGACCGTTATGCCAAAGCGGAAATTGGTCAACGGGTCAGGATTGTTCAGCAACGGCAGGTTGAAGTTTTGCTGCGTAAACCGCCCCTGTTCCAGCAACGAACCGAAAACAAACACCGGATTGTTGCCGCTGGTGACCGTTTCGCTGAGCTGCACTTGCGGCAATCGGCTGGCGCGCGCTTGTTGAACCTGGGCGTCGGCGATTTCTCGCCCTGAAGCGGTCGCGCGCGTCAGCGGATTGGTTTTCAGCGCCAATTCAACTGCCAGCGGCAACGTTAGAGCGTCGCTGGCGCCTGCCTGCTTTGGGTTAACTCTGCTTTGCGCAACCGCCAATGGGTGCTGGCTGAACACCACCGTTACCAACCACAAAATTGCTACCCTGCAATGCCAGGAGCTTAAGGCCCTTTTCAACGTGGCAGACATAACTTCACCTAAATCTGGCTGGAATGCTCACTTCGTCTTTCGCACCCAGCCAGCGCAAAAACGTCATCATCGGACACCAATTCGTGAAAGCTGACTGAATCAGATTCAGCGCGACAAAACCGGTGAAGAAAAACCAGTATGGGCTGGCATAAAAACCCAACAGCACACTAGCAAGCACGAAACTTCCCGCGACCAAGCGTAAATATCTTTCGACTGTCATAGTCTCTCCTCTTGAAAGCACAGCCTTGCCTTAACAACTCCTTGGAATACAGGCATTGCAAAAAGCCCATCAGGATTGAATTGCAGATCGCTTTTTCAATCTGTATACTGGCTACAGTCGAACTATATAACCACATAGCTATATAGTCAAGAATCCTTATCAGACTTGGAGCTATATGAGCAGAAAAAATCGGCAGATAATGTCTACGGAGGCGTTACAGTTGGTGGCGGCCAGATTCAAAGTGCTTTCGGACCCGATGAGGTTGCGAATCTTGCAATTTCTGGAAAGTGGGGAAACCAGCGTTTCGGCGCTGACGGAAGCTGTTGAATCCACTCAGCCCAACGTCAGCAAACATTTGAAAACGATGCAGGATGCGGGATTGCTGGCTCGGCGGCAGGAAGGAAATACGGTGTATTACTCGATTGCCGATCCAACGGTTTTTGATTTGTGCGAACTCGTTTGCTCCAGCCTGGCTGAAAGATTCATCGCGCA
Source organism: uncultured Heliomicrobium sp. (assembly GCA_964639915.1). Classification (GTDB taxonomy): domain Bacteria; phylum Acidobacteriota; class Blastocatellia; order RBC074; family RBC074; genus RBC074. Next base: position 1,296 of record CAZXHW010000559.1, on the reverse strand, counting down.
CGCCAGCGCGTTTTCCAGCGGCGTCAGTCGAGGCGAAGCCAAAAGCAAACGGTAAGGCAAATGCCATAGACAACCGAGGCGTTGGCGAGGCGAAAGCGGGAACCAATCAGTCGAAGGAATGTTTTTAACTGTCCCGGTGAAAGTAGGTGGGCAAATTGGGCTTGGTCGCCCGCAAAATCTCCAGAATGCTTCTGCGGTCTTCTGATGGGATCGCCAGAAAGTCCTTGTCCTTCGTTTGGCCGGTCAGTGCCAGCCACAATTGCCGGTACAACTGATCGAGCGCCGGTTTAGGCAGCGCGTCGAAGGCCTCGGAGTAAATCAAATAGCTGCACGGATAACGAAACAGTTTGTGCTGTAAATCCAGATCGCGTAGCGAACGTCCTTGTTTGTCGCGCCGTCCGGTAACAGCAAATTCCTTGGCAAACGTCGTCGTTCCGCCGATAGGCGATTGCCACCGAGCTTCCCCGACAAACAGCATGTACCGGAGCAAATCATCCGCTGCGCGTTCAATCCGCCGCCGCGTGCTGTCGGACAATTCTTCCGGCTTGCGCTGCAAAGCTTCGTCCATCACCTGTTGGTTATGCAGCGCCAGCTTGGTTTCGTAATTCAGCCGCGTAATCAGGTTGTGCATCTGGGTTTGATGCTCCAGCACCATCAAGGCGACGATGTCGCTGTGAGCGGACAAATAGCTGGTCGGAGTAAACTTCCTTTCCAAACTGGTCAGATTCGCGCCGGTCAGTTGTTCCGGCCTTTTGGGATTACTGGATTCGTTGAACAACAAATTTCCGGCATGCCGTGCGTCGCCGTGCGTGCCGGTGACGTACCACCCACCCCAGCGTTCGATCAAGGGACTGACGTGACTGGTAATGTGCGAACCCAGCGGCGCAATCGGATAGCCGCGTTCATCCGGGTATACAGACCGCACGACAAAGCCGGGCACATTGCGCGTGGCGTTCGACGAATGACATTGCAGACATTCGTCGTTGCGAATGAAACGCGGTTTGTCGGTTTTGTCCTGTTCCAGCATGTAAAAGACGCCTCCGAGTTGCGGGTCCACTGCCCCGACTTCCAGCAAATCTCCGCCACGAACCCAGCCAACATAAACGTCGTCGTTGAAATAAATTGCACGTGGGTTGTGCGGCGAAATCCGATGCAACTGAAAGCTAGTTTTAGAAAACACCAGCCCTTGCGAAGACACCGGCACATTCAGCATCTTCAACGTAGCACTCAAATAGCCATCCACCTCGTTGTATTCCAGCTTCACTTCGCCACGATCCAATCGCTCCTGCAACCGCG
>CAZXHW010000558.1:0-5731 GCA_964639915.1 uncultured Heliomicrobium sp. | reverse complement strand
TTTTGCTATCGGCAAGTCATGTATTACGTGATGGTGAAATCCGTTTGGACCGCAGTGCGCGGAGTCGTTGTCGGCTGGGGAAAATTGGAACGCAAGGCCACCGTAACCAAACTCACAACCGCGGAAGAATTGCCGTCCTAAATCCGCTGTTCTCACCAATCAGGCGCGCTGCTTTCCTGCAACCGCGCCTTTTTCATTTCCAGCCGTTCCTTCAGACCAGCGGCTTCCCTTCCCGCCAGCAAAACCATCCGCATAAACTTCGGAAACCCATAACTTATGACGATTTTCCCTGTACATCCAGACTGCCGTGCGCGGGCGTATAGATAAACACCATCGCCGCAGGACTGCTTTTAGAAGAGCGCTGCCGCGTTTCGGGGGCTGGAAAAGCGTTTTGCAAACGTGTAGCGTATGGCTTGCTCCCTGGCACAAACATATAAGAGGTACTAAATGAGAAGAAGGAGTTTGGAGATTTCTTTGCTAGGTTCTAGGGGAAATTTTTGGTTGCGCGCCGCGATGCTATCGCTGCTGCTTTGCGTTTTTTCCGGTGCCGCTTTCAGTCAGCCAGCGCAGGTTCGAACGCAAATTCATGTGACAACCCAAAATGAAGCCGGACAGCCGGTCGCTGGCGTCACGGTTCAGATCAAAAACAAAACCAACATTCTTTCCACAGCCACCAGCAATGAAAAAGGCGAGGCCGTCATCACCAATTTCGCGCCCGGCACATACGAAATTACGGTTTCCAAAGACGGTTTTCAGCTACGCACTCAAAACAAAGTCGAAGTCAGCAACGGGATGGAAGTAGACATCAAGTTTGTGATGATCGCTCAGATTTCCGTCAAAGACGAAGTCAATGTCACCGCCACTGCTTCGGACAATCCGCCTGAACAAGCGGCTTCGACACCGTTGGAATTGCAGCGCGTGACAATGCGCGAACTTCCTATGCCGACAAACTCGGTCAAAGATGCGCTGCCACTGCTGCCGGGTGTTGTGCGTTCCCAGCAAGGGGAAATCAAAATTTCCGGCACGGGCGAAAATCGCAGCGCTTTTATCGTCAATTCAGCCGACGTGACCGACCCGGCGACCGGACAGTTCGGAATGACCGTTCCGGTGGATAGCGTCGAAACCATCAACGTTTTCAAAACGCCTTACCTCGCCCAGTACGGACGATTTACCGCAGGAGTTGTTTCCGTGGAAACGCGGCGTGGCGGCAATAAATGGAATTTCGAGTTGAACGATCCTTTTCCGGAGTTTCGATACTTGAACGGCCATTTGCGGGGTTTGCGTGACGCGACGCCTCGCATAGTGTTCAACGGCCCGCTGATCAAAGACCGGTTGTTCCTTTCTCAGGGAACCGAATACACAATCGCCAAACGCGCCGTCCAAACGCTGGAATATCCGAATAAAGAAATGATTTCCGAGTCAGTCAATTCATTCACGCAGCTCGATTACATTTTGTCGGGCACGCACACACTAACGGGCACATTCCATCTGGCTCCGCGCAAAGATAAATTTCATGGCTTGGACTTTTTCAATCGCCGCGAAGTGACGCCGAATTTCAGCGGTAAGGATTACACCGGAACGCTGATTGACCGGTTGACGCTGGGAACAAACCTGCTGGAAAGCCTGGTTTCGGTGAAAAATTATTCGGCGAACGTCTGGGGCCAGGGCATTCAGGAAATGACACTGACGCCTTTAGGCAATCGAGGAAATTATTTCAGCGAACAGGATCGTCAAGCTTCGCGTGTTGAATGGACGGAAACGCTGTCGTTGCAACCGATCCGCAACATTGGATCGCATAACTTGAAGTTCGGCAGCATCATTGCGCGCACCACCAATCGCGGAGAATTCGTGGCCCGGCCCGTCAACATCCGCGATGTGAATAACAATCTGCTGCAACGAATTGAATTTGTCAGTGGCTCGCCGTTCGATTTGACCGACCTGGAAACGCACTTTTTCGGGCAGGATCACTGGGTTGTCACGCCGAAACTGGCCTTGGACATGGGACTCAGATTCGAGCGGCAACGCATTACGGATACTGTGCGTTTGGCTCCACGGCTAGGTCTGGCCTGGACGCCATTCAGCAATCAAAAAACTGTGTTTCGCGCTGGAGCCGGTTTATTTTATGACCGTGTTCCGCTGGGCGTTTACGCGTTCGATAAGTATCCGCAACAACTACTTACCAGTTATGCGGCAGATGGAAGCGTCATCGGCATCCCACGCCGTTTCGCCAACATCACTGGCCACGCGGAAAACAACAATCCATTTCTGTTTGGCGGAACCAGCTTTGGGAACTTTTCTCCCTACAGTGCGACTTGGAATGTCGAGTTAGAACACGCATTCGCGCGCTATCTGAAATTGCGCGTCAATTATCTGACCAGTGATTCCAGGGGTGTCGTGACGGTTCAACCCGGTGCTGTGCAGGGGCAGGATGCGTTGGTTTTGAATGGAAATGGCCGATCGCGGTATCGCCAGTTTGAAGTCACGGGCAAATTAAGCTGGGGTGAGCAAAAACAGAATTTGTTTCTGTCTTACGTCAACAGCAGCACGCGCGGAAACGTCAACGAATTCAACACCTATATCGGCAACTTCCCCTTTCCGGTTGTGCGCCAGGATCAATACGCGCGCTTGGGCGCCGACTTGCCGCATCGTTTTCTGGGCTGGGGAACGTTTCAGTTGCCGTGGAAACTTCGCTATTCGCCGATTGTCGAATTCCGCAGCGGCTTTCCCTACTCTGAAGTGGGTGCCACGCAACAATATGTTGGCGAACCGAATCGCTTGCGATTTCCCAAGTTCTTTTCGTTCGACAGCAAAATCTCGCGCGATTTTCAAATCAGTCCGAAATACGCGTTCCGCTTTGCGATCAGCGGTTTCAATCTGACCAATCACTTCAATCCACTGGATGTTCGCCGCAACATCACCGATCCACAAAACGGAGTGTTCTTCGGCAATAATCAGCGATTTTTCCGGCTGGATTTCGACGTGATCTTTTAACTACCTTCTTTATCCGTGAGGCTCACGAAAACAGCGATCTTATTGGTTTTCGTGGGCTTCATCGGATCTTGGCTTTTGGTTTTACGACCTTGATCGCCGCCTTCTGCTTCGACCTCCACCACTAACACTTCTTCCCGCGGACTTGACCGTTGACCAGGTAACATCTGCTGCCGTGTGAGACAACGCGCCCAAACACAATCCTAAAAATCCAGCCCACAAATAGTTTTTGTCAGCCTGACTATAAAGGGAAAACATATCTCCTTTGACCGAGTTGAATTCCCCTGTCCAAGTTGTTTGCATTCCGCGCAGGTAGGTGTGGCGCAGATAAAGCAGCGTCGTTGCAACCAGCGCGAACATCAACACGAAATAAGCGATGCGAATGATGGTTCCCAGCACAGGCCCATGCGAGAGCACGGAACGATGAGGCAATGCCACCTGGTAGGGTTTCCAGATAAATCGCAGCGGCCCCCAACGGCTGTACGGGCGGCTTTGCAAATCCAAATCAGGCCCGAACATCAGTCCTGCGAACAGCATCGCCAGCGTAGCAATGCCTGACATAATGTGATCGCCGCCCCAGTACATCTCTGCGCCAAGGTAAGTAAACGGCACCAAAGTTAAAGTGATTGTGTCGTGCGCGTTGGCATTTGGCATAAAACAAATCTCCGTGAATTTTGACCGCACAGTAAGCGCTGCACCCGCGTTGCAAGTTTGAAACGCAAATTACCTAATCGGACTGAATTTGGTCAAGAGCCAATTGCTGTTTAGATACTCACCCAACCAATATTGTCGTGATGAAAGTTGAACAGTTCAGGATGAAGGGTTTCGGCCAAAATCTCTAAAGACTCAGCCAGTCGCGGTCCTGGGCGGTTGAAGTATTGATTGCCATCGGCGACGAACACGCGACCAGAGCGGACCGCTTTGAGGGTTTTCCATTCTGGTTTGCCAGTCAGCAAATGTGTTTCTTCTGTGGTTCGCGGAATATCAAAACCACAAGGCGAGATGAAAATTACGTCAGGATCGGCGGCAACCAGTTCTTCCCAGGTCATCCATGGAGAATGCTTGCCCGCTTCACCAAATAGATTTCGACCGCCAGCCATTTCAACCAGTTCAGGCATCCAGTTTCCGCCCGCCATCAGCGGTTCAATCCATTCGACATAAGCAACCGTGGGGCGCGTCTGGGCTGTTTGAGCTTTGGCGGAAATTTCCCTCATTCGCCGCTGCAATTCGGAAATCAACTTCTCTGCTTTATCCATTGCGCCAAGCGCTTCTCCGACGCGACCAATATCTATCCACACATCGGCCAGCGAATTCGGTTCCAGCGAAACAATCACAGGCCGCGAACTGGTGAACTGGCAAACCGCCGCTTCTACGTCTTTGAAACTGACGGCACAAACTTCACATTGAGATTGGGTGATGATGTGAGTCGGCTGAAGTCGTTCCAGCAACTCAGCGTCAACGCGGTAAACGCTCAGCGATTCCTGCAAAATAGCTTTGACGCGCTGATCAATCTCGTAACTCAGCCCTTCCACTTCAAACTTAGGGCTGGTGCAAATCGGCAAGCTTTTGACCGCAACAGGAAAGTCGCATTCGTGCGAGCGTCCAACCAGTTGATCTTGATAGCCAAGCGCGCAAACAATTTCAGTCGCGCTGGCGATGAGAGACACGATCTTTGTTGAATTCATTGTTGTAGGTGGGTTTGGAATCACTCTGCTGATGAGTGATTCAGCGAGGAATAAACTTCTATGGCGCGTTCCGCCATCAGTTTCACGCTGTAATGTTCCCGCACGGCGGAAGCGCCACGGCGAGCCAGGTCATCGGCCAATTCTGGATTTTTCCAAAGTGAGTAAATCGCATCTGCCAAGCCGGCAGCATCTTCAGGCTCAAATAACAAACCGCCTTGGGTACGCTCAACGATTTCGGTAAATGACCCATGGTTAGGCTGCACCACAGGAACGCCGCTGGCCATCGCTTCCAGCACCGATAGACCTTTCGCTTCGGCATAGGTCGTCGGCACGGAAACAACGTCCACGTTTTGAAAGAAATTCAGCTTGGCTTCGCGCTCGACAGCGCCGTGGTAATGAAATTCTTTTGCCAAACCCGCTTCGCTCAATTTGGTTTCAATCTCTTGCAGATACGGCTTATGCTCTGGCGCGATGTAGCCTGCGGCTTCCAGTTTGGCAGGCGGAAAGTCTTCGCGTTGCCGCAACAATTTGTAAGCTTCAGCCAAAACGTGCAGCCCTTTTTCCGGCGCAACACGAGCAAAATACCCAATCGTAAACGGCTCGCTGGTTCGCGTTTTTCGGAGCGAGTGGGCTTCGTAATCTGTCAGGTTGATTCCCAACGGAACGACGTGAATTTTGCTGCGTGGAATGCCCAGATATTCAGCCATAAAGTCGGCGTAATAGCTGCTGACGGCAATAAACGCGTCAACGTATTCTGCTTGCTGGCGAATGAGTTCAATCGCCTGGCTGCGGTACGGCTCACGCATCCCGTCTAAAAATAAATCTTCTCCTTGCAGCGTGCAGCAAATCGGCAATCCTGTGGCTTCTTTGATCGGTTTGGCCAAGCCGATCAACATGGAATTCTGCATATCCACGACATCAAATCCCAGTGGCGGCTTTGGCTCTGATTTCAACCAATCAATCAGCTTTCCGACTTCTTTACGCTGATGGCCGTGTTCCCCCTTCAGCATGGATAGTGTCAGCTCGCATAACGAATCCGGATCAACGGAAATGGACCG
>CAZXHW010000557.1:0-5747 GCA_964639915.1 uncultured Heliomicrobium sp. | reverse complement strand
GTGTGCTGGTAGTGCTGAACGTGGTTGCGCCAATGCCGCCTGATTGGGTGAAGGTCGCGCTGAAATTCGTGCCGGTCGTTCCACTGCTTGTGGCCGGAGCCGTCACCGTAATTGTCTGGCAATTGATGGTCAGCGTGTAATTGGCTGTGCCCGTGCATCCATTGCTGTCGGTTGCTGTCACTGTAATCGGGAAGCTTCCCGTTTGCGTTGGGGTTCCGGCCAGAACTCCCGCCGTCGAAAGCGCGATGCCGTTGGGCAAGGTGCTTGCCGTCGTGAAGTTCGTTGTGCCGATGCCGCCGGATTGCGAGAAGCTTTGGCTGAAGGCGGAACCCGCCGTGCCAGTATTGGTCACAGGAGGTGTGACGGTGATGGTTTGGCAGTTGATGGTCAGCGAAATGCTCGCGCTTCCCGTGCAACCTCGATTGTCCGTCACGTTAGCCGTGAACGTAAACGTGCCCGTTTGGGTTGGCACGCCTGAAATCGCACCTGAACCACTCAGTGAAAGTCCTGTCGGTAAAGAACCAGAACCCTGCGAAAAGCTGTAAGGAGCCATTCCGCCGCTGGCGCTCAGGCTTTGGTTGTAACTTGCGCCTGCCGTGCCTGCGGTCAAGGTTGGCGGCGTGATGGTAATCGCCGGACACGTGACGGTCAGCGAATAGGCGCGCTCTCCGGTGCAGGTGTTTTGATCCGTAACGCGAATGGTGAAGTTCGACGTTCGCGGCGTTGTCGGCGTGCCGCTCAATTCGCCGGTTGAGGCGTTCAGCGACAATCCAGCCGGCAACGAACCAGCGCTGACGCTCCAGGTTGTTGTGCCTACGGCGCCTGTTTGCGTGAAGGTCTGGCTGTAGAAGCTGTCAAGTTGTCCATCCGGCAACGTCGCGTTCGACGGATTGACCGAAATCGTCACGCCCGAACAGCACGGACGGAAATACTGGCCGCGAATCAAATAATTCCCTACGCCGCCAGACGGAGGGCCAAAGGTCACGCCGCCATCCGCAGACCGATACGAACGTCCCTGGGAACTGGTGGTATCCAGCCCTTCGGCTCCGGAACCGCTGGGCGCGGTGATGGAAAAACCGATGACAAAATCGCCGGTGTTAATGGTCACCGGAGTTGTCAAAGTATAGGTGTTGAATTGATCCGGGGCACCCGCTGTCGTGGCCTGTCCCGTCAGGGAAATGCCATTGATGTTTGTGGAACCGGTCGGGTTCACGCCCGTGCGCAAGGTCAAGGCAGTGCCGGCGGGAATGTTTTGGGAAGTGTTAAAGCGCAGTTGAATCGCCGTCAACGTTGCCGGATAGGTAATTGGCGTTAAACGATTGACGTAATACCGCAGTACTGTTGTGCCTGCGGACGCTTCAATGCCTCCATCATCCACTTGCAAGGTGAAATTGGAATTACAGGGAATGAAATTCGTCGTTTGCACATCGGCGCATCCCTGTTTGCTGATGGTGATCGGGCCATAGAGTGCTCCGGCGGGCACGATCGCAGTGATCTGTGTTGGGCTGTCCACCGTGAATGCGGCGGCGGCATCGCCCGAAAATTTCACGACGCTGGCACCAGTGAAATTGGTGCCGGTGATGGTGATGGGAACACCGGTCAGAGCCGTCGCCGGATTGAACCCGCTAACCGTCATACACGCTGGCGCATTGACGGTGAAGCTGGCCGTTTGCACGTCGGAACAGGTCGGTTCGCTGATTGTGATCGGGCCAGTGGTCGTTCCTGGCGGAACAATCGCTGTGATTTGCGTGTCGCTGACCACCGTAAAGCTGGCGATCACATTATTGTTAAACTTCAGACCGCTGACGCCTGAGAATCCCGAACCTGTGATTGTCACCGTGTCGCCAATCTGGCCGCTGGTCGGAGCAATATCATTGATCGTCGGACACGCCGCTGTGCCCAGATCGCAACTCGTCAAATAATCCGCGCGGATCATGTAATTTCCGCTGGTGTTCAACGTGAAATTCAAACCGTCTTCGGAACTGTACGAACGGCTTTGCGGTGTAGTGATGTCCAGCGAACTCGTTGCGCCTCCGTTGGGGAAGATGTATCCGACAACAAAATCGCCCGATTGAATCGTGATCGGCTGCGCCAGATCGTAGCGGACAAAGGTGCTGTTGGCGGTGACGATTCGATTGGAGGTTTGGAAACTGGTGTTGTTGATGTCCGTGTCTCCATCCGCATTTACGCCTGCCAACAAAATGAAAGGCGTTCCCGCCTGCAAGTACTGTGTGCTGGCGATGCGAATCGAAACACTGCGCAAGGTCGCCGGATAACTTGATGGAGTCAGACGATTAACGATGTATCTTCCCGCGTTGACCTGATCATACGTCCCATCATCCACTTGCGCTGTGGTGACTGTGGAACAGGCGACATACGCCGCCGTTTGCACGTCGCTGCATCCGGATTTGCTGATGGTAATGGGGCCGCTAGTCGCGCCTGCGGGTTGCGTGACGGTAATCTGGTTATCGTTGTTGACTGTGAAGCTGGCCGAAACATTATTGCTGAATTTGACCGCCGTTACGCTGGTAAAGCCTGTGCCGGCAATGACGACCGATGTGCCGGTGCTGCCTGCACCGGGCGCAAAGCCGGTTACGGCAGGACAGCTTGGTCCGGAACTGATGGTGAAATTGGCGTCGGAAATATCAAAGAAGATATTGCCAACGGCTTCCACTTTGATGCGAGCCGTCGTGGTGGTCGAAGTAAGGCTCGGCAAAATAACGGTGGCGGAACCTTCATTGGGCGTGCTCGCCGCTAGAACGTAGGGGAATGTCTGGCCGCCATCGGTTGAAAGCGAAATTTTGACGTTCGCGCAATTCACCGGAGCTTGATTGGTGTTGTTGACGCTCCAGGTGATGGTTTGCATGGAACCAGCCGGAACGCTGGCTACCGTATTGGGAGAAGTCACCAAAAAGGGACCGGAATTTCCGTCCACATTCAACACAACATGGTCATCACTGTATGCGCCGCCGCCAGCGCGGTTATCGCGCAGGGTAACGCGGAAATTTACTGTGCGCGTGATGTTCGGCAGCGTTTCCGCCGTATACAGCCCGCTGACAATGCCTGGCGGCACGTTCGCGTTATTCAAAATGTACGTCAGGCTGGGAAACGTCCGCGAAGGATTGGACGAAGGCGAAAAGGGGCGAAAGATCGGGCGTGTTGTCGTCGAAGGATCGCCTCCGTCAGAAAATGTGGCCACATCCGTGGTTTGGCCATACAGCGCGCCGCCCGCGTCAATTTGCTCCCAAACGTAACTGAGTGCCGCCGCGTCATTCACATCCGGATCGCTGCCGGTGGCCGTCAGTGTGAAGGGGGTATTGCGGGGAATCGTGCGATCCGGGCCGCCGCTGACAGTCGGCGGAGTATTGCCGGTTGCCGCCGTCGTTCCGCAGGTGCCGCCCACTCCGGCCAGATAATTGACCATTTGCGCCAAGCTGCCATTGTGGAATCGCAATTCCCGGTTCGGAACAATCGGCGTGATGCATTGAACGGGATAGGCCAGCATCGTCACACCGCTGCCGGATTCATACGCTGTGTTAGGCGAGCGGTTCGAGGCGCAAGCCGCGACATCATTGAACGTATGTGTTGCGCCAAACTGATGACCGGTTTCGTGCATGATTCGACTGGCGCCAAACGCGTACCCCAGTGGAGCAGGTACGCCCGAAACGCCACCGCCTTTATTGGCGCTGCCGCTGCCGTCGCACACCACTCCCAGATACGCCACGCCGCCTGTATCGCCAACCAGCAGCGCGTGTCCCAGGTCGTAATTGGCGATGCCAACCACTGAAGCGAGCGTCGCGCGCACTTCGGTCAACGTAGGTGAAGGATCCGTTGGGTCGCTGAATGGATCAGTGCCTGCGTCGGTGTAAATGATGTTGGTATTGTTGACCAGCGTGAATCGAACTGACATTTCGCGTTCGTACACGGCGTTCATTTCGTTTAGCCAAACGTTGAAGGAAGCCACCGTGCTGGCGATCGTGCCGCCGCCCAAGGCCGGGTCAAGGGTGTATTCCGCCGGCGCAGCCATCGCAATGCGATACGTGCGCAGTGTTCCGCCGATCTTGGCATTGACACCATTCTGGGCTGCGCGTCCCCGCGTGCCTGGAGTGCTGTCTGTTACGCCGCATTCAAATTTGCTGTCCTGCGGCGGGAAGTAGCTGACATAGTTGGTCGTAGTGGTGTGGTCCACGGGATGGACAAAAATGCTGTAATCGTTTCCCAGAATCACACCGTGCAAACCGCGCGAAGTCCAACTGAAACGGGCGGTTGCCGCTGGATCATCAATTCCTTGCGCGACGTAACTTTTAATGTCGGGAAATTTTGCCGCCATCGCCGAGGTAATGATCGGCGAGTCCAATAACCGGAACCGCTGCGGTTTTCCAAAAGGATCCGGCACCGTCAGCAAGGATGAACTATTCAGCACATTTGCGCCCGACGCTTCCAACGGCGCGTTTGACACCATGCGGGCTATGTCTGTGCGGGATAATTGAAAAAAGTGCTGGGGGGTGACGGTTTGCGCTTCCGCCTTGGCAGGCTCAAGCGGCGCGGCCAGCGAGGCTGTCAATTTTTTCCAGAATTGTCTGGGCGAAGATTTCGCAGCAACTGTGAACAAGGCTGCCGCGCTTAAAAACAAAACGATGGCCAACAGAATCAAACGGCCACGTTTCATGCTCTGGGGGGTGAAATGAAACATTGCAATGCTCCGTAACTTGGTGGATGTTTAGTTCGCAGGGGAAAACCAGGAAAAGACACACTTTTCCCGGTACTTATCAGTTCGAAATCAATTGAGGACGGACTTGAATAAAAGGTCTGTATTACAACTCCTACGCCTACCCGTCGCCAGTGAGAGATTTTTACCAGATGGGCTACAGCAATTCCGCAATGCCCTGCTGCCAGTTGCGGAATTTGCGAACTTTTACTCAATACCCAGGGGATAAGTCAACATATACACAAGGGTTATGCCAAAAAATGTCCTCCAGGCATACAGGTTACTCACCTTCTAAGGAATGGAAATTTGCTAAGTTTGAGGCGCTCGGTTGGCGGGCAGAGGGGGCGATGGTATGTTGCGCGCGCACTTCCACTTCATTCGGAGGCATCATCCATGAAAAAGTTTCTACTCGGACTGATGATTGTGCTGATCATTGCCGCAATCGCTGTGTTTGGATTTGTTCCGGCGTATGTCGGCAAAAGCATGAATCAAACGATCAACCCGCCGCCATATCAGGCATCTGCCGCAGCAAAAGAATTGCACAACAAGCTTTTAGTGGCCGATTTGCACGCCGATACCTTGATGTGGAACCGCGACCTGCTGGAAAAAGGAAGCTGGGGACACGTGGATTTGCCGCGATTGCAGGCGGGCAACGTTGCCGTGCAAGCGTTCACCGTCGTTACCAAAACGCCGCGCAATATGAACATCGAAGCGAATACCGGCGACACAGACAACATCACGTTGCTGGCGTTTGCCGAACGGTGGCCATTGGCCGCATTGACGAATCTGACTGAACGCGCGCTATACCAAGCCAGCCGTTTGCATGACGCTTCCGCCAGATCGAACGGCAAGCTGGTCATTCTGAAAACCAAAGACGATGTGGCGAAATTTCTGCAACGCCGCCAAACGGAAAAAGACGTGGTTGCGGGTTTTCTGGGCATCGAAGGCGCGCATGCTTTGTCGGGCGATGTAAACAACCTGGATAAGCTTTTTGACGCGGGGTTTCGGATGATTGGGATGGCGCATTTCTTTGATAATG
>CAZXHW010000556.1:0-5774 GCA_964639915.1 uncultured Heliomicrobium sp. | reverse complement strand
GGTCAATATGAATGCCATGTAGTGTATTCGGAGCGGCGGCAGTTCCAGCCGCATTGACGCCAACGTAGCAGTTTGTCACGGTGTTTCCCGGGACTTCGCTCAGGACCAATCCGTTCCCATCAAAATTATTGACGACTAGTGAGCGAATGGTGCTGCCACCGCCAAGGACGACCAATCCGTCTCCGGGACCAGCCGAAGCGCCGTTTAACTCAATGCGTGTTGCGCCGCCCGTGTCTCCAAGAATCATCACAGAATCATTAAGGGATTGTAGAGGCGCAGCCAGGTTAATCGTGGGTGTCCCTGTGCCAAGCGCAAATTGAATCGTATCCTGGCCGGATGCACCTAATGGAACGCATTCACCAACTGTCATGTTCATGTTGGACGCTTCGATTGCTTCGCGCAGGTCACACGTACCATTGCCTGCAAGCATAGTTATGTCAGCGTTGTCCGCAGTACTGGTGACTGTGATTGTGGCCGCAACAGCAAGGGGACGATGCGTGGTTGAAGGTGTCTCACGATGAAAAGCTGCCCGAATCTTGGATATCGTGATAGCTGAGTAATCTCGTGCTATCGCACGAACGCTGGGAAGAGACAGCCCCGCAATGGCGACCATAAGCAGGCAAATAAGAATGAAATGAATGCGTGTGGATTTGTATAATCGTGCCATGTCTACACCTTTCCGTGGTGCGGAAGAGTTACGTTCACAGATTGATATTGTAAGTCTAACGAGGATGCTTGCTTCAACGTGTGAGGTGAAGCAGGTGAAAAGTGAAATTATCACCGACGCCGGGCGAAGTGTAAGAGGATTTGGACGATGGGTCAATTGTTAGCGGCTGATCATGGATTGGTTAAATACTGGCTGAGCAATAAGCTGCAGATGATTGGCGATTGCTGACCTTGTTAGAACAAATCGTGAACCGATCAAACAATCGCCAAACACTTGCTATTAGCCTTATCGGAAAGTCAGGCCGAAGCGGAAACCGACGAAATGCGTGCTTGGAATTTCAGCGACGATATGATCGCGGACTTCGAATCTCAATCCGACACGCTCCTTGAACCAGTAATTCGCGCCACCGCCAAAGTGGCCTCCGTTGGCGACAGCGTTGCGGAAAAACATCGTATAACCGCCGTTGACAAAGGGAACAATCTTGCCGGATTTACTGGCATTCAAAAAGTGATAGTTCGCGCCCGCTGAAAACACACCAAAACCTTCGCTAAAGTTTTCCACTGGAGCCAAGCCACCGATTTCACCTCCAACGCCAAAACCGCCTTTGATCAATCTCTCGCCGCCGCCGCCGAAGTGCAGTGTCGCGGTTCCGAAATCCGTGTCGGTAACTACGCCAGGCGCCGCAAACACATAGCCATAACCGCGATAATTCGGTTTGGATTGCGTTGAGGTTGAGGACGCTGGAGTCGAGTTGTTTTGCGCAAACAGCAATGCTGGCATTCCGGCCATCAAGAGCAGAGAAAAAATAAGCTTCATAAACACCTCCCAAAAGTTGTTGGTTTTCTACTTCTCGACTTTTGGGAGGGCAAGCTCAATGCCAGACGCAGAAAAACCGCAAAAGGCTTGAATTGCTTACAATTGCGCCTTCTGCGGTTTTTGAATGAGTCGGGATTTTCGCTCAGGTGTCAGTTATTTCTGGCAGTTTTAAGTATGAGCGAGTTTGACACGATGTATTAGCACGCCGTCTTTTCCGCCTTTTAAGCTGGTTCGGTTGTCGTCCTTTTCGGCAACGGGTTTAGCCGCTGAATTGTTCGAGTTGATCAATTGCAGAATCGCCCTGGTTTCGTTGGTGTCTTTGATTTCGCCTCCATCATTTGGGTTTAACCATTTTCGAGCTGTTTCCAATTCTGCAAGACTGTGATCAGACCAGATCAGCCAAAGCGTCTCAGTTCCAATCGCCTTATCAACCGGAAACCAGGGAGGTTGGGGCGAAGGCAACGAAAGTTGCTGATTCGCGCGAAGCGTTGGTGAATTGCCGAGCGAAGGGTCAGGAAACAGCAGATTGTACAGAGGCAAGCCGTTTTTGGTGTCTGGATCTTCGCTGACCAGGTAGAAAAAGCCTTCCTGTGGACTGTTCAAGTCCAGGCATAGTTCATCGCCTGGGTTAAATACAATTTCGCCAGGGAAGGCCAGCGGTGGCTTGCCGGGATTCTTTTCCGGGTTCAGCCGAACTCGAACTGAATAGTTCAATTGACGAGAAGATGGCGGCGGCACAACGTTTTTAGGGCCGCTGGTTGCCAGCCAGATAGCAACCGCTATAACGGCAATGGCTACAAAAGCAGCGGCAATTTTGCCGGTGGAGTTTTTTGGCTTCGCTTCGATGGAAGAGTGAGCGTTGATCTCAGCGCCGACTTCAGTCCTGGCGCTGTGAGTCATCACTGTTCCGTAAGCCGGGCTTTCCGAGGTTGCTTGTGATGGCGGCGTCGTGTCCGTGGGCACAACAGGCTGAGTGCTAGTTAACGCTTTTTCGTCGCCCATCAATGCACGCGCCAGCTCATCGCCTAAATCCTTTGCCCGCTGGTGACGGTCAGCAGGGTCGAACGCCATGGATTTGAGCAGAATATCTTCAACCGCAGGCGATATGTCTGCGCGTAAAGAACGCGGCGAAGCCTGCACGCCGCGTTTTTGTAATTCGTAAAGCTGCACCAGTGTTTCCGCATAAAACGGCAGCCGACCAGTCAGCATTTCATAGGCCATTGCGCCCAAAGCCCAAATATCGCTGGAAGCATCCGGCTGGCCGCGCAACTGCTCCGGAGCCATGTACGGCAGCGCGCCTGCGACTTTTGTCTTTTCGGCGCTGGTGGCGACTTGCGAGTCTTTGACCGAAGCAATTCCAAAATCAATCAGCTTGATCATTTCCTCTTGTTCACCGACAAGCTGAACCATGATGTTTTCCGGCTTCAAGTCGCGATGAACGATGCCTTTGTCATGTGCTGCATTCAGTGCCTGGCCAATCTGCCGAACGATGCGGGCAACCTGTGCAAACTCCATCTGGCCGGTGACAATTTTTCGCAATGGGCCGCCTTCGACATACTGCATGACGAAAAACTCTTTGCCGTCGGGCATGGTGCCAGCATCCAGCACGCCGACGATACCTGGGTGATCCAACCGCACCAGCGCTTCAATTTCCTGCTCAAACTTTTTCTTAAACCACGGATTGTGAAGCGCGTTGGAGGAATCTTCGAGCAGCACTTTGACGACTACACGGCGGTTCATAAGCTGTGTGTCGCGCGCCAAATACACCACGCCGATGCCGCCTCGCCCAAGCTCGCCTTCAACCAAATAACGATCTTTCAGCAGTACACCGTCATAACCAGTCTGCTTTAGCGAAGGCGCAACGGGGATAGGAGCAGTCCCAAACGGAGTGACAACTTGTGTCTTGCGGCCTCCATCCTGGCCGGAAATTTTCTTTGTTTCCATATCGTTTCCTGCGCGGTCGGTAGATTCGCGCTGTGAGTTTAGAGTTTTGAACGACGGGATATTAACATTGAGCCCCCTTGCTCGCCTAGACAACGCGATGTTCTTGCGAGTGCTTGCCGAATTTTGGAAGCGCGTTTAGCATACGCCAGCAATCACTTCACACCGATTCTAAACTCAAAAACGAATACTCGGTCGTTGCCGCTTTCGGTACCGAACCGAGTCAAGCAGGATGGAGGCAATGATCTCTGATAAGTTTCCGGCTTTGACAGGCCGTGTCGTACTCTTTCTTTTCTTGTTGATGACTCTTGTGCTGGCTGCTTGTGGACGAAAAACCGCAGAGCCTGTCGGCGTTTGGCGAGGGACAATCAAAAACAATTCGGGCGAAACCGTGGCGTTCACGCTGGAAGTTAAACGCGACGGGAACAAGCTGCTGGGTGAATTGGTGAATGGCGATGAGCGAATCCCCTCTACCAGCGGTTCGTTTGAAGGTGGAAGGCTTAGCCTTGACTATGATTTCTATGACGCTCACCTGACGGCCACCATTGATGGCGATCATTTGCAGGGAAGTTTTGAGCGGCAATGGCAAAAACAAACTCTCAAACGAGAGCTTCACGCAATGCGCGGTGCAACAAATGCCAAGTCTGAAATTCCGGGCACTGACGTTTCTGGCGAATGGGTTATGACGGTTGGCCAAGAGCCGAAACTCAGTTACTGGCGGGCGGCGTTTCGCCAGCAAGGCGGACAAGTCAGCGGTACGATCATTCCAGTCAGCGGAGATTGGGGACAAATGACGGGCGGGTTTGAAAATGGCGAATTGCGGCTGAATCGTTTTGACGGAATCAATTGCCGCATTTTCAAGGCCAAGCTGACCTCAGAAGGGAAGTTGGAAGGCATTGCAGATTTTGGCTTATTTGACCCGCCGCGGAAGGTCATCGCCGAACGAATTACTGGAAGCAACAAACAAATTGTTGCCAACTTGCCTGATCCGATGAACCACACGCGGATGAGCAATCCGGCGGAAGCCTTGAGGTTTAGCTTTCCGGATCTGGGCGGCAAGACGGTTTCAAACACGGACGCCCTATTCAAAGGTAAAGTAGTCGCCGTGTCCATTACCGGAAGCTGGTGTCCGAATTGCCATGAAGAAGCGCCCTTCTTGCAGGAAATGTTTGACCGTTACGGCAAAGAAGGCTTTCAACCCGTCGCGCTGGCGTTTGAGTATTCCGGCGATGCGGCACGTGATCTTGAGCAAGTTAAAATCTTTGCCAAGCGCCATAGTTTGAAATATCCGGTGTTGCTGGCCGGTTCGACAGAAGAAGGTCAGATTCAACAAAAGCTGCCGCAACTGGTTGGATTTGGCGCTTACCCAACGACGATTTTTATTGGGCGTGACGGTTTGGTGAAACGAATCCATGCCGGTTTTGAAGGGCGAGCTACGGGCGAACGATTCATAAAGCTCAAAACAGAAATGGAAGACCTGATCAAAGAATTGTTGGCCGAAAAAGACTAAACGGAGGAACAGTGATGTCAGACAAAATCAATCGCCGGGATTTCATCAAGAAAACTTCGGCCACCAGCGCTGGAGCCGGATTAATTCTAGGAACCAGCCGCCGAACCGAAGCTTCGTTCAATGCAGCCGATAGCGCGAATGACCGAATTCGATTGGGCTTCATTGGCGTTGGCGCTCGCGCGCAGCAAGTGTTGAGCGATGTGGTTCGTATGCCCGGGTTTGAAGTTGTGGGCATGTGCGATGCTTACCAAGGCCGACTCGAGCGTGCGCAGGAGCGAACCAAAGGCCAGGCCAAGATTTATAAAAATCATCAGGAATTGCTGGCTTCGCCGGACATTGACGCCGTTTACATCGGCACACCCGACCACTGGCATAAAAATCACGCCATCGCCGCAGTGGAAGCTGGCAAAGACGTTTACATTGAAAAACCCCTGACTTACACCGTAGCCGATGGACTGGAAATCATCGCCGCCGTCAAAAAGACTGGGCGCATTCTGCAAGTCGGCAGTCAGGGAATCAGCACACCGATCCAGCAAAAAGCCAGAGAGATTGTTCAATCCGGCAAACTCGGCCAGATCACCATGGTTCGTTCGACAACAAACAGGAACTCTGCAGGAGGCGCGTGGATTTACCCAATTCCACCCGACGCCAGCGAACAAACCGTCAATTGGGAAATGTTTCAAGGCAGCGCGCCAAAGCACGCTTTCAGTCCGGAACGATTTTTCCGTTGGCGCTGTTATCAGGATTATTCCGGCGGGATGGCGACGGACTTGTTCGTCCACGTGATGACGACGCTGCATTACATCCTGGACGCCAAAGCGCCGGAAATGGCCGTTGCGG
>CAZXHW010000555.1:0-5778 GCA_964639915.1 uncultured Heliomicrobium sp. | reverse complement strand
GGCGCATTCTCGGCGACAAACGCTGTTAGTTTGATCACGGCAGTTTCGTTGACTGCCATCGCAGCGGATGTGCAAGTCACAACAGTGGTTCCGGAGCATGTGAATCCGGGTGCGCCGGAAACATCCGCAGAAAACAAGGTCTGGAAGGCGGGCAGGGTATCAACCACAGAAGTCATTGCCGCCACGCTGGGGCCGTTGTTTCTGACAGTCAATGTGTAAAGCACGTTTGTGCCCGGGAAGACCGATGTCGGGTTTGCGGTTTTGGTCAGCGTCAGGTCTGACAACGGGGCAACCGGCGTGTTCAAGGTTGTCGTTGTGGAAGACTGTTGTGTCGTATTGCTGACAGTTGCATTGACCGCCACAATGTTGGTGATGGTTACTTTGGTTGCCGGATCAATATCAACCACAACGTCAATCGTTGCGGCATTGTCCGGAGCGGTTGCGCTCATCACAGGAGCGGTACATTGCACCTGACCGCCGTAACCGTTTGGACCAACAATGCCAACCGGCTGGCAAGTGAAGATCGTGCTAAATCCGGACGATTGTGTTGCCGAAACAAGTTTCAGATTTGATGGCAAAGTATCCAGCACACGAATATTCGACACAGGATTCGGCCCCGTATTCGTGACATTCAGGCGATATGTCATACGTGTTCCCGGAACCACTGCGGTTCCGGTCGTGCCTGTTCCGCCGTTTGGTGACGCTGGTCCAATCGGGCCGGTTTGATTCGGATTGCTGGCTTGGGTTACAGCGGACTGGACAATCTTGGTTACATTCAAAGTTGCGCAAGGTGCAACCGTTGCCGTCGTCGTTGAAGTGCCGACTGCAATCGTGCCGGTTCCGGCAGTGGTGATAGTCGCGGTGTTTGCCAATGATCCGGAAGGCGCATTCGGCGAAAGCTGCACGGTGATGTCCAGTGTGCTTAGGCCGGATGGGATATCCACCGCAGAGCAAGTTACCGTTCCGGGGGTGCCACCATTGTGCGAACAACCGTGTTGGAAAGGACCGGTTCCTGTTTGATTTAGAAACGTAGTGTTCGCTGGGAGTGGGTCTGAAATGGTTGCGTTCAGCGCGTTGCTGGACCCGCCGTTATTGACGGTGATGTGGTACGTATAAATCTGACCAGGGCAAAGTGACGCTGGGCCGGCTTTGGTGATGGAAAGCGGCGCATCAACCACGATGTTTTGTTGAACCGATGCTGAATTATTCGCCGGTACCGGATCTTGCGTGCCAGAAGTCACAATCGCTGTGTTCGTGCGCACGCCCGATGCCTGGTTTGCCGCATACTGCGCGACAATCGTAATGACAGATGAATTGCTGCCAGTTCGTGGCGGGATAATCGGAGGAGCGTTGGTGGCTGGCGCCAGGACCACCGCCTTCGTGCATATCACTGTGCCGTTGCTATTGCTGCAAGAGTAGCTGTTGTCATTCGCTGATGCTGAAATAAAATTCGCCCCTTGCGGTAACGGATCGGTCACTACCACGTTTTGCGCGTCACTTGTCCCATTGTTGGTGACAGTCAGCGTATAAGAGAACGCTGCTCCGCCCGCCACAGGGGTCGGGTTACTGGTCGTTTTCGTAATGGCGAGGTCAGCGCTGGCGCGGACGATATTTTGCGTTTGGCCCGAAGTGTTGTTGGCACTATTCGGGTCAGGCGTGGCAGGTATTGTCCCCGCACCTTCCGAATTTATAGTCGCAACGTTCTTGATCACCGCGCCTTCCAGGATGTTTTCAGGCACGCGCACGGAAAACTGGATGGTTCCATTTGCGCCCGTAGGCAGGACGCCATTGGCAGTGTTCGGTGTGCAGTCGAGCTGGTACGTGTTCAGCGTTGGCAGAATCTGACAGGTTAACCCCGGACCCGCCACCGGCGTCACCACTACGCCAATCGGCAGGAAGGTTGGGTCAAGCAATGTGCCCGCCGGAATCACGTCGCGAATGTGGACGTTGGTCGCGTCACCAAATCCGTTGTTGCGGTAAGTGAGCGTATATTCGATTTCACCCAAGCCGACACTGCCGATGCCGAAACCAGGGGCGACGTTACCGCCCGCGGTCACCGCTGCGCCAAAGACGCCACCAGCGACAGTCAGGGCTTCTTTTGTGATTGATAGATCGGCGCTTGGACTGACGACATGTGTGACAGCGTTGGAAGTCGCAGTTCCTTCCACGGTGCCGTCACCATTGTTGTTAAACTGATAAGTAGCCGTGTTGGTTAGAACGGTGCCGTTCGCCACACCGGGTTGCACCGTCGCCTCGGCCCTGATCCTTACAAATTCCTGAGTTGTGAATGTGTCAACGCCCGCGCCCGCACCGTCGCCAGCAACGCACTGAATTGACGTACCACCGCCAAGGATGGTGCAGGACCACGCGCTGCCAAACTGTGGCTGCTGCTGTACGGTAGCATTCGTGAAGAGTGTACCGGTAGGAGCTGTGTCAATAATACGAACGAACCCGCCAGCACCAACCGTCGTGTCGCTGCTGGCGCCATTTGTGGCCTGAATGGTGTAGGCAATGACTTGCCCTGGCCCAACGGCACTGCCGGAAGCAGGGCTGGCATCTTTGGTGATGGTGACCGGCGCAACCATCCTATCGGCGGCGGTGACAACGGCGGCCTTTGCGGCCTTCGGTTGTACTGTCGCCGGTTCAATAGCGCGGCGCACTGATGCCGGCGCAAGAGAAAAGATTTTTTTGGCTGTCTGACTGGCATTGATGCGAGCCGACAAAGCCTGGCGAGCAGCCACAACTGATTTCAGCGGCGCAAAGGCAAAAGCCAAACCCGCCAGGAAAATAACTGAGGCTGTCAGCAGAATAGCCTTAACTTTATATGTGTGTGTAGTTTGCATGGTAAATGTTCTCCGGATGAACATGGCCAGCCAATGGCCCGCCAGAATAAATTTCCCGCGCAGAAATTTATGGTGGATTGCAGCCCCAGTGTGGGAGGACTTCAGTCCTTAGTCAGACGACCGAGTTCATCGTCAAAAAAAGATTTTGATTGTTTTAGAAAGTCTGTTCGCAAAATCTGGGGAACTTGTTCAAAAAATGAGGCGAAACAAGTTCAAAAGCGGGCGGAGTATGTGAGGAATGTCTTCCTTTTGCAAGGTTTGGATAAGAATTCTTGTTGGAATTCCATTCAGTTTTTTACGAAATCCGGCCGAATATCCTCAAGAAACGGTAGTTGGCCGCGAAAATCGAGCAAGGATTTCAGATTCACTTCAGCTTCAATCCAGCCTTCTTCACTTCCCGCGTCCGCCAAAAGTTTTCCACTTGGATCGAAGATAGAGCTACGTCCGGAATGGTAAAGCTTTGGATCGTTGCCGCAGCGATTGATGCCGATAACATAGGCTTGGTTTTCAATCGCGCGCGCTTTCAGCAGGGTCACCCAATGATCAACACGAACGTCCGGCCAACTGGCGATGACTGTAATCAGATTGGCTCCGCGCTTGGCTGCAACGCGGAATAGTTCGGGAAAGCGCAGGTCGTAACAAATGAAACTAGCGACGGTGAAATCCTGCCAGTTGAACAGGCAAACGTCGTTGCCCGCGACGTAGTTGGCTTTTTCGCCCCCAAGTGTGAACGGTTGCAGCTTGCAGTACCGAGCGATTTCTTTGCCTTCAGGCGAATACACGACAGATTCGTTTCTGCCTAGTCCACTAACGTCCTTGGTCACGACTCCGCCCAGCAGGAAGACTTTGTATTCTGCGGCTTTGCGTGAAAGAAAATCCTGCGTTTCGTGCGAATCGCTGTCGTGAATTGCGGCGGCGTTCATGCTGAAACCAGAAGCGAACATTTCGCCCAGCACAACCAGCGAACCAGCTTCCGGCTTGGCGCGGTCGAGCAAGGCGCTGACTTTGTCGTGGTTGGCGGCTTTGTTTTCCCAGACCGAATCAATCTGCAATCCGTAAATTTTCATTTCTCAGACTCCAAAGTTTTCTCGACAGGATTCACATGATTGACCAGGATGTTGAGCTTTCGATTCATTTCATCCTGCAAAATCCTGTCAATCAGGTCGAAAATTTTGATCTCAACTAAGAATTGTTTTGATGCCTTTGACCAATCGCCCGATCCCTTCGGCGACGGTTTCGCGCTGCAACGCTCCGTACGCCACGCGCAGATAGCAGCCATTTTCCATTCCGAACGCTGAACCCGGAATCGCCGCCACGCGATGTTCTTTGACCAGTCTTTCGACTAATGCCAGCGGCTGCAAGTCCGTCTTCAGCTTCAGGAAAAAATAAAACGCTCCGTCAGAAGGCGGAATGATCGCGCAATCTTTCAATTGATCCAACTCGGTCAAAACCAACTGGCGAACGTCGGCAAGCTGTTCGACTTTCTGGCGGCAATATCCCGCGCCGACTTTCATCGCTCCGGCTGCGGCAAACTGTGAAACCACGGGCGGACAAATCAAGATTGTGTCCTGAATCTTGTTCACCGCCGAAAACAAATGGTCAGGAATAACCATAAACCCGATGCGCCAACTGGCGAAGCCGTATGCCTTCGACAACGAATACAGCGAAATTGTGTATTCGCTGCTGCTGGGAATCGAGCCGGGCGAAAAGTGTTTGGCGTCCCCATAGGTGAAGTATTCGTAGGCTTCGTCGTGAATGTGGTAAATGCCTCGCTGGCGGCAAAGTTCGTTGACTTCACGCAGCGCCGATTCGGGATACACCGCTCCCGTGGGATTGTTTGGTGAAATCGTGACAACTGCACGAGTTCGTTCGGTGATGGCTTCGGCAATCAGTTTCGGTTGAAGCTGATAATTTTCGTCCGTCGGAACCAGAATCGGTTTGCAGTTGGCCATGGTGATGGCCATTTCGTGGTTGAAGTAATACGGCGTTTGCAGAATGACTTCATCGCCTGCGTCGGCGATGGCGAGCAGCGCGTTAATGAACGCCATATTACCGCCAGCCGTCACGACGATACGACTGGCGTTCGTGGAATCAATCTTATTTTCCGTGCGCAGCTTGGCTTCGATCTGTTCCAGCAGGGAAGGGATTCCATAGACTGCCTGATATTTATGCTGCGACGGATCGGCCAGCATTTCTTTGATTTGGTCGAAAGCCTCTGGCGGCGGCGGATACCAGACAACTCCCTGGCCCAGCGAAATCGTGCCGGGATGCTGGCGGATCAACTCACCGACAACCGGAATAATTGGCGTTTGAACGAATTGAATTCGAAATGACTCTTTCATCTTCAAATCAAAAATCCACGAAGACACACAAAGAAATACGAAGAAGATTTGACAGTGATAAGAATGTAATGCCAGTTCGCGCTGCGTAGCTGCGATTTGAATTTAGCCCGGCGTGTCCGACGCCGGGAAGCAGATCACAAGTTTTCGCGCGTCGCGTCAGCGACGCTTGATTCAACTGTCGCTGACGCGACAGCGTGATGACGGATCACTCCTACCGTGGGTCAGGCACCCACGGCTAAATTCAACTCTCCGCTGCGCGGAGAAAAAGGCCGCCTCATTTTTCAGCATTGCCGAAGATTTCTTTTCCTTCGTGACTTTTCGTGTACTGTCGGGGGCAAAACTCATTTCCCTTGAAGCTTTTTCCACGCTCCGACGTAGCGCGCGGTTTTCGTGTTCGCTTCGTTCCATTTCGGAGCTTCCGGATTATTGGCAATCATCATCAGCGCCAACGCCACCATACGATTGGTTTTGGCCAGATTCGGATAATTGACCTTGTCCCAATGGTCGCCAACTTTGTGGTAATCGGGAAAGATGAAGGCGACGCATAGCGTGTGGGCTGGAACTCCGGCGTCGGCCAATGCCTGATTGTCGCT
>CAZXHW010000554.1:0-5799 GCA_964639915.1 uncultured Heliomicrobium sp. | reverse complement strand
TGTTCTACCTACTTTTTCAACATACTCGCCTGCGATGGAAAATTCAGCGCGGCTGGTGATTTTGTATTTTTGCGCCACCCCTTCATCGGCTTTGTCGGCAATCAGCAAATAGCCGAAATCGCCATCAACCAGAGGATTCGGTGGATCAGAGCCTTCGTCGCGCGAGATGAACGCGGCATCACTTTGGCGGCAAAGCCTGCCTGACGGGCAAGGGCCGCCTGTCCACAAAGCCGGATCGAATAGTTCCACGCCAATGCGGTTGCTGTTGCTGGAACTCGCTTGCGTAATCACGACAGAATCGTTCACGCCAAAAATGTTGGTGCAGT
This sequence comes from uncultured Heliomicrobium sp., assembly GCA_964639915.1. GTDB lineage: Bacteria > Acidobacteriota > Blastocatellia > RBC074 > RBC074 > RBC074. Next base: position 5,473 of record CAZXHW010000554.1, on the reverse strand, counting down.
GCGAATTCGTGATAAAACCGGCTTTTTTCTGCACAATACCCAAAAAGCCCAAGGTGCAGGCACCTGTTTGACCGCTTCTTTTAATCTGGATGCCGCCAGCGATTGGACGCCATTTGCTTTGCAGGGTTTGTCTCTCCTGCATCGGAGCGACTTCGGAAATATTGGCCGCTTCTTCTGAAATGCCCAGCCGGTTCAGCGCCTGCCGGACTTCCATCTTTGCATTGAAACTGGTGACGCCGATTTCCAAGCGGTTGTTCATTTCGTCAATGTCCGTGAAAGAAACGCCCGGTATCGCCAACGTTCCGCGCTGATGCGCGTCGTGCCAGGCTTTGAGCTGCGTAAAGTTGTAACGCCCCTGCAAAGCGACCGGATTGTCAATTGGCAGGCCTTCGCGCCCAAACACGGCAACGATGGCCTGCATTGCTTCGGGCAACTGATTTGGGTTGAGCAGATAAACATTCAACCTGCCATCTTCGCCAAGGAAAAATCCGCCAAACGACGGAACCAGCCGGGCGACATCCGCAAACATGTCGTCAATAGTTCTGCTCGGCTGGGTTGTCGCTGTCGGCGTTCGCGCCGCCAAACGATTGGCATCTTCCTGCTGCGCTGAAGCTGGCTGATTCATGATAAATCGCATGCTGAGCGCCAACGCGCCCAGTACCAGTACAGATAAAGCCAGGCGTAACCTGGATATATTTCGAGTTTTCATTGTCCTTCTCCTTTTCCTTCGTGAACGGCTCAACAAACGGAGCGCGTTCTTTATTGTTTATTCGTATCCGGCGGCAGCAAACAAAGTCCTGTCCCTGGCCTCAGGGCAGGCGTTTCTTGCCGCTCGATAGGAAAGGCGGGAAACCTGCGCTGGTTTCATCACGCTTCTGGAAATTTTTTTCAGAGGGAATTGAGGCTATAATCCGCGCCTGTTGACGCGTATCCTCCACTCGACAGACAGGATTGTGGCGACCAGATGAATTCCTCTTCTCAAAACATCACCAAGTTATTGTTGGACTGGCGCAATGGCGATCAGGAAGCCCTGGACCGGTTGATGCCGCTGGTTTATGAAGAGCTGCGGCGAATGGCCAACTATTACATGCGCAACGAACGCAAAGGCCATACGCTGCAAACTTCGGCGCTGGTCAATGAAGCCTACCTGCGACTGGTGGATCACGAAAACATTGAATGGCAAAACCGCTCGCACTTTTTTGGGCTGGCGGCTCAGGCGATGCGGCGCATTCTGGTAGACCACGCGCGCAGCCGGAATTATCAAAAACGCGGCGGAGACGCTCAACAGGTTTCGCTGGATGAAGCTGCGACGCTGGCTGAAGACCGCGCGACGGAATTGATCGCCCTGGATGACGCCTTGCAGGAACTGGCCAAACTCGACCCGCGCAAAAGCCAGATTGTCGAAATGCGATATTTCGGTGGTTTGACCGGCGAGGAAGTCGCTGAAGCGCTCAGCATTTCTACCGCCACCGTTTCGCGCGACTGGGAAACCGCCAAAGCCTGGTTGCTGCGCGAACTCAGCCGAAAGGAACTCACGGAAAAAACGCGATGACTCCGGAACGTTGGCAGCAAATTGACCGGTTGTTGAATGACGTTTTGGAACGCGCACCATCCGAACGCCTTACGTTTCTGGCACAGGCTTCAAACGGCGATGATGAATTGCGCCGCGAGGTCGAATCGCTGTTGAATTTCCACGGCCAGTCGGAAAGCTTCATTGAAACACCTCCGGCAGAAATCGCCGCTGACTGGCTTCGGAAAGGAGAAGCTCGCACCGATTCCACACTCGGCCATTACCAGTTAATCCGGGAAATCGGGCGCGGGGGTATGGGCGTCGTTTATCTGGCCAACGACACGCGTCTGGGACGGCAGGTTGCGTTGAAGCTGCTGCTGGAAAAACTGACCAAAGACGCAGCCCGCGTTCGCCGGTTTCAGCGAGAAGCGCGTGCTGTTTCCGCGCTCAATCATCCCAACATCATCACGATTTACGAAGTCGGACAAACCGTTCCTGATCACGGCGAACATTTCATCGCCGCTGAATTCGTGGATGGACAAACGCTGCGCGAAAAAGGCAAAAGTGGCGGCATGACGCTAAGCCAGGCGCTGGATGTTTTGATTCAAACCTGCGCGGCGCTGACTTCTGCGCACGAAGCAGGAATCATTCACCGCGACATCAAACCGGAAAACATCATGCTGCGCCAGGACGGCATCGTGAAGGTGCTGGATTTCGGGCTCGCCAAACTGATTGAACAGGATCCGCGTTCCAGGAAAGAAGCTAACACCCAACGTTTAACGACTCAGCCGGGCATGGTGATGGGAACGGCCAGCTATATGTCTCCTGAACAAGCGCGGGGATTGGATGTGGATGCTCGCAGCGATCTGTTCAGTTTGGGCGTGGTGATGTATGAATTGCTGACTGGTCAGGCACCGTTCACGGGGGAAACGACTGCCGATGTGCTGGCTGCTTTGCTGCTGGGCGAACCTAGGCCGCTGGATCGTTATTCACCCAAACTACCAGCCGCTTTACAACAGATCATCAGTCATTGCCTGTCCAAATCCGTCGAAGAGCGTTTTCAATCTGCGCGCGAAGTAAGTGATGAGCTGAAACGGTTGAAAGAAGAACTGGAATTTTCGGCCAAGCTGAAAGGACGCTCTGCAAGCGACGATGAAATTTTGACGATGACCGTCGGCGCGATTAAAGATGCCAGTCAACAAACAACCTTTGCCACACGCGCGGCTCACAATCTGACAACCATTGCCGCCACCGATCAAAACTCCAGGCGCAATACATCGCCCGATTCGATTTTCGCTCGGCTGACAGGTTTGAACCGTTACGCCAAACTGACGGCAGTGCTGGGTTTGCTGGCGATTATCACGTTGCTGATTTGGTGGAAATTTTCGTCTGGAGGAAAAGCCATCGAATCGGTTGCGGTTTTGCCGCTAGTGAATCAGATCGGCGAACCGCAACTGGATTATCTGCCAGACGGGATCACGGAAAGCCTGATTGACAGTTTATCTCAATTACCGGCTTTGACTGTCAGACCGGCCAGCATGGTTTCGATATATAAAGGACGCGAAGTTGATCCGCTTCAGGCGGGCAAATCCCTGAAAGCTGACGCCGTAATCGTCGGACACGTAAAACGCCGTGACGATTACTTCATCGTTCAAATCGAGATCGTTCGCACTGAAGATGCCTCGCGATTGTGGGGTGAAAAGTACGAAGGAAAGCTGGACGGAATTCTGGCCATTCAGCAAGAAATCTCGGACGAACTGGCCAACCGGCTGCAACAGCGAATGAATAATGCGCAGCAATCGCAAGCCGTCAAACACCGGACGCAGAACAGTGAGGCGTACAGGCTCTACAGCATTGGCCAGCAGTTGTGGAAGAAACGAAACCCTGAATCTACACAAAAAGCGATTGGTCTGTTTCAGGATGCCATCAAGTTGGACAACAACTACGCGCTGGCTTACGTCGGCATTGCCGATGCGTATTCGACCCTGGGCAGTTACCGCCAGATGATGGCGCACGAAGCATATCCCAAAGCCCGCGAGGCTGCCGAAAAAGCGCTGAGTTTGGACCCGCAGTTGGCAGAAGCGCATACATCCTTGGGCAAGGTTCTGACGGATTACAGTTGGGATTGGCCAAAAGCTGAAGCCGAATTCCAAAAGGCAATTTCATTGAGGCCAAATTACGCCAACGCCCATCATTGGTATTCAACCTTGCTGGCGACTGAAGGACGGTTTGACGAGGCGCTACGGGAAGTAAAGCGAGCCCAGGGTCTGGATTTTCTTTCTCCCGCAACCAACACACACGTGGGCAATATGCTTTATCGTGCACGCCGATATCAGGAGGCGGCCACTTCACTGGAGCAAACGTTGGAGTTGGAACCGAACTTTGCGGCGGCTCGAGTGTATCTTGGACTTTGTTATTTCAGACTCAGCCGGTTTGATGAAGCGTTGGGAGAATTCCAGAAAGCAAAGCAGCTCACGCAAAACAGTCCCGACATGGTGTCGCTGCTTGGGTCATTTTATGCAGAAACAGGCAAAGTTGATCAAGCCAGACGTTATCTGGCTGAGCTTCTGGAAATGGCAAAGCATCGGGACATTTCTGCGTCTGTTTTCGTGACCATCTATGCTTCGTTGGGCGATATGGATAAGGCTTTTGAGTGGGCAGAAAAATCTATTGTAGAAGGTTCTCCCATCATTCGTGGGCTGAAGACCGATCCAATGTTCGATTTAATGCGCCCAGACCCGCGCTTCGCCAATTTGCTGCGACGCGCGGGTTTGGCGCCTTAAATTTTTGACCTTACGGAGCAAAATATCCTGAAAGGTCTATCACCAAATCGGTTGTTGCGGATACATACAACCTAAAGGCATCGTCAGGTCCAAGCCCGACAATGAAATGCCGGTTCGCGGTTTGTCCTGCAGTAAAGTTCGAAGTGGCGGTAAACGGACGCGAGATATTGCTCGGCCACAAGGTCAGAAATCCAGCCGGAGGACTTACTGCCGTTACGTTCCCCAACACTGCCGATGCGCTTGACGGAATCGTTTGACCGGAGCACGCCCCGCCCGCTTGCTGCAAATACTCCACCCCGCCATTAAACGGCGCGTCAGGCGAGTAACAGGCAGTTGCTCCTGCGCGTGAATCAAGCAGCCTGATCGGCGCACCCAGTGAATAAAACAAGTTCCCCGCCCCATTCACATCTGACGCTTCAGGGCTGTAATACCCCAGCACGTCAATCACCATCTCAGTCGTTTGTGTGGTGAAGACCTTGAACGCTCCATCAGCGCCCAAGCCAACCGTAAACGGTGTATTCACCACACTGCCTGCCGTGTAGTTTCCACTGGCAACCATTGGCTGGGCGGCATCGCTTGGAAACAGCGTGATAAAGCCTTGCCCTGCCGGGCCAACAACGGTTGCATTGCCGACCAACGCCTGCGCGGCGTTTGGAATCGTTACTCCACTGCAAGTCACTCGTCCAGGCTGTGTTCGCGTGCTTCCTGCGGCCAGGGGCGCTTCCGGATTGTTGCAACCGGGTTGCCCCTGGCGCGTTTCCAACAATCGAATCGGTGTTGGCAGAGTATGGAAATACAGGCCTTCGGTGCCCGGAGGGGCAAAATATCCGCTGACATCCACCACCACATCGGTCGTTGTCGAAGCATAAATCTTGAATGAACCATCCGGCCCCAGTCCGACCGTATAAACATTGTTGACGATCTTCACGGAAGTGAAGTTCGCGTTGGCCACCATTGGCCTGTTGGCATTGCTGGGAAATAGCGTCAGAAATCCGGTCGCATTCGGAATTGGGGTGATATTTCCGGTAATTGCCAAGGCATTGGCCGGAATTGTCACGCCGTCGCAAGTCCGTCGCGCAAGCTGTGTGCGGTCCGTTCCTCCGACAAGTGGCGCTCCTGGCGCATCACATCCCGGTTGCCCCGCGCGCGTATCCAGCAAGCGAATCGGTTTTGGCAATGG
>CAZXHW010000553.1:0-5809 GCA_964639915.1 uncultured Heliomicrobium sp. | reverse complement strand
GTAAACATCTGGATCCTGACCGCGAAGGCTGTACAAGAAACAAGATTGATTACGAATTGCTGCCAACAGACAAACCGCTGGATCACGAGCTGTTTTCTTTCTTAGCCAAACGAGCTAGGCAGTAAGCAAATGTCTTTTCTAAATCCATTATTTCTACTTGGACTGGCGGCGGTTGCCGCACCGATCATTGTGCATCTGGTGCGACGCACCAAAGCGCCGCGTATCGAATTTCCTTCACTGATGTTTGTGCGCCGCGTCCCTCAAAAGACGATTCGGAAACGAATGGTGCAAAATTGGCTGCTATTGGCGTTGCGCTGTTTGGCGTTCTTGCTACTAGCGCTGGCGTTTGTGCGTCCCTATTTTGGCAGTGGAGCGGCCGAAGAAGGACAAGGAAAGCGGGCAAACCTAATTTTGCTCGACACCTCGTTCAGCATGCGATTCGGCAAACGCTTTGAGCAGGCCAAAGCGCGCGCGCAATCCATTCTTGATCAAACTGCGGGAAATGAAAGTACAGCAATCGTGACGTTCGGCCAAAGCTATGAAGTCGCGGCGAAGTTCACAACGGATGGCGGCAAGCTTCGAGCCGCGCTGGATGGTGCGCAAGTTGGCTATAGCTCAACGGATTATGTGCAGGCGTTGCGCGGGGCGGCGGAACAGTTCAAAGAAATCAACTTGAAAGATCGCCGCATTGTGCTGATTTCCGACTTCCAGGCGGCGGGACGCAACCCAGCGGAAAACTCGTTTCAACTAAGTCAGGACATCAAGCTGCAAACGATGGATGTCGGCGAACAAGGGGCTTCTAACCTGGCCGTCACTGACATCAGCGCGCAACCGTTGATTTACCAGCCAAAATACGAGGACAAACTGACGGCGCGTATTGCCAATTTCAGCGACGAAGAGCGCACAGGCGTTCGCGTAGAATTCGTGCTCAACGATCACGCGGTGGAAAAGCGCGAACTGAAAATCGCAGCGAACGATTCGGCGACCGTTGAATTCACAGGCTTCAACCTGAACGAAGGCGTCAACCGGTGCGAAATCCGCGTCGAGGGTGATGACTTCCCTTTCGACAACAAGTTTTATTTCACATTGCGCCGAACGGAACAGTTGAAGGCTTTGTTAATTGAAACGGCTTCGCGTGGGCGCAGTGAAAGCTTTTATTTTCGCAACGCGATGACAACAGGCGAAAACCTGCCGTTTAACGTCGAAGCGAAAACTGCCGGCACAGTCAATCCGACTGAACTGAGTTCCTACCGCGTCATTGTCTTGAACGACGCTGTCATTAGTCAGGCCTTGGCCGCTGGGCTGATCAAATTTGTAGAAGGTGGCGGCGGGTTGATTATTGCCGTCGGGCCACACACGGAATCGGCTGGTTTCAATCAAGTCTTTCAAAATGCGGCTCCGGCAAAACTGGAAGAAAGAGTTTTGCTTCGCGGAGGCTCTGGCGGCGATTACGTGACGATGAGCGAGATCAAAACCGATCATCCGATCTTTGAAGTTTTCCGCCAAAGCGGGCGATTGTCGTCCGCGCGAGTATTCGGGTATCACCGTGCAACTCCGCGCGAAGGCGCAGGCGTTTTGGCCCGGTACGAAGACGGAAACCCGGCGCTGATCGAAGCCACGCAAGGCAACGGAAAAATCCTGCTTTTCACTTCCACCTTTGACGCCAGTTGGAACGATCTGCCGCTGACGCCGCTCTATTTGCCGCTGGTCAGACAGATGACCAGGCATTTGGGCGAGCGGGAAGAGCGTTCGTGGCATCCACTAGGACAAACCTTTACCGTTGCAGCGGCGAAAGACGGCGCAATTCCCGCCGTAGATCTGCCCAGTGGCGAGCGGTTGAGCGAACGCAAACAAACTGCAACGGGTGAATTGATCGTTACGGCAAAAGAACCTGGCTTTTATCGGCTGCGTTTCCCGAATGCTTCGGATTACGCGGCGGTCAACGTGGACACGAAAGAATCCGATCTGACCAAACTGAATGTTGAAGAATTCGTCGCCACAGTCACGGGGACGGATGCGAAAGCCCAGGCCGTTGTCGGAACCAATGAAAAGCTGAGCAAGGAAGAGGAAGAATCCCGCCAGCGCGTCTGGTGGTGGTTGCTGGTCGTAGCGTTGTTGTTGTTTTTGACGGAAGCGATTTTGTCGCGCCGAACCAGGATGGCGAAGGTGATTGGATGAAATGGCGAAGCAAGGGAAAATCATAAAGCTGATTCGCGAAAAGTTGAGAAATCAAGAATACGAATTCACGATCCCTCACTTCTTCGAAGAAATGGCGAATGACAACCTGATTTTTGCAGACATTGAAACTGCTATCTTTAATGGCGACATTAACCGCGCCTTCACTGACGATCCCCGTGGTGTCCGCTACGAAATTACGGGGCGTTCAACTGATGAAAGATTTATCGCTGTTATCTGCCGAATTAAAGATACTGGCAAATTGTTGTTTATTACGACTTGGGAAACTCATGAATGAGAAGAATTACAATTACGGTCAGTGCCACGTCTGCGGCGAGCTAATGACAGAAAAAAAGATCAGCCAAGAATTTTGGATCAAAGGAAATTTGATCGTGGTTGAAAACGTTCCTGCCGGAGTTTGTCCGCAATGCGGGGAAAAAGTAGTCAGAGCGGATATTGGTCAACAAATCGCGTCATTGCTGGCTGGAACAAATCAATTGCATCCAACGCGAAATATCAACGTTCCCGTATTTGAATTTAATGCGGCAGCTTGAATGTGATTGAACTGATAACAAGTCAATGGAGGTAGTTATGGCATACCAAAGCGATCAACTTTTCGGAATCATCAACTCGGTTCGCAAACGTCGAACCTGGCTGCTGACATTGCGTGGATTGGCGATCACCTTGGCGATTGCAGCAGGGTTGCTGTTGGCGCTTGGCTATGCCGCTTACAAATACCGGTACAGTGGAGGCGCTCTGATTTCGCTGCGCGTTGCAGCAGTGGTTGGGTTGATTGTCACGGCTTTCTTCTTTTTGATTCGACCATTGCGGCGAAAGATCAGCGATGCGCAAATTGCCCGGCTGATTGAAGAAAAGCAGACCGGCGTCGAAGAACGATTTGTCAGCGCCGTTGAGTTTTCTGACGAAGATCAGCAACAAGTCAGCTCGACAGCCATCATTGGCCGATTGATGGATGATGCAGATCGGCATGCCAGCCAGGTTAACCTTGATGAAGTCATTCCCAACAAACGGTTCTGGCAACTGGGTGGCGCGGCGCTGGCCAGCATCTTATTGTTTGTCTCCGCGATTGTTTTTGGCCCGCGTGAACTGAAAAGCGGCTTGGCCCAGCTTGGGGCTCCGGCCAGCGACGTTGCTGCTGCCAACGCTTTGCAAATCAACGTCAAACCCGGCACGGCACGCGTTCCCAAAAATTCAGACCAGAAGATTCTGGCGACAACCATCAACTTCAACCCTGAACAGATGACCGTCTTTACGCGGAAAGCCGGAGCTAGTGAGGATCAATGGGTTGGCCAACCGATGGAACCGACCAAGAACCCCGGTGAGTTTCAGTTTTTCATTTTCAACATTCAGGACGATACCGAATACTTCGCCGAATCTTCGGGCTGCCGGTCGCAAGTTTACAAACTGACAGTTGCCGATCTGCCGTTCGTCAAACAGATTGATCAAACTCAGTTCTTCCCTTCGTACACAGGGTTGGCTCCGAAAACGATTGAAGACGCGCCTGATGTAGCGGTGCTGGCCGGAACAACGGTCAAGCTGACGGCGCAATTGTCTGGCCGAGCCAAATCCGCTCGGTTGGTGTTGCACGACGGTAAAAAGATCGAGATGGAAAGCTCTGGTGAAAATGCTTTCGCCGCTTCCCTGCTCGTCAATGAAAACAACAGTTATCACGTAGAAGTCACCAGTGTGGATGGCGACGTTTACAACGGATCGAACGAATACGACATTTCGGTGCTGGATGACCGTCCGCCGGTGATCAGCTTTGAAAAACCTGGTCGCGACGCCAAAGCCACCAGCGTTGAAGAAATTCTGACGCTGGCAAAAGCCGAAGACGATTACGGTGTGCTTTCGATGGATCTGTATTTTTCGGTCAATGGCGGTGAAGAAAAGAAAGTTGATCTGCAAAAACTGCGAGGCGAATCGGCCAAGGAATTGAGCGGCGCGCATACTTTCTTCCTGGAAGAGTACGGCTTGCAGCCAGGCGACCTGATTTCGTATTACGCCAAAGCTCGCGACGCCAAGAATGAAGCGACAAGCGACATTTACTTCATTGAAATCAAGCCCTTCGAAAAAGAATTCAAACAATCTCAACAACAGGGCCAACCCGGCCAAGGCGAACAGCAGGAAGGATTGACCAAACGCCAGCGCGATTTGATCGCTGCTACCTTCCGGGTCAACAAGGAAGAGCCTGGCTATAACGAGAAAGAAAAAGCGGATAATTACGATACGGTTGCGCTCGGTCAGGAAAAGCTCCGTGAAGACGCCTTGGCGCTTGTAGAACGCATCAAGCGGCGGTTGGGAGCACAGATCAACCAGCAGCCTCAGTTCCAAAAGATCGTTGAACACGTCACGCAGGCGGCGAAGGAGATGGAACCGGCTGCCAAAGAATTACGCGGACGCAAAGGCAAGGACGCATTGCCTTACGAGCAAAAAGCGTTGCAGCAATTGCAACGCTCCGACGCGATTTTCCGCGAAGTCACGGTTGCGATGAGCCAGAGCCAGCAAGGACAAGGTCAGCAAAACGCGCAAGAGCTTGCCGACTTGTTCGAACTGGAACTGGACAAGATGAAAAACCAGTACGAAACCGTTCGCCGTGAGCAGCAGCAACAACAGCAGCAGCAAACTGACGAGACGAAAAATAAGCTGGAAGAACTGTCGCGCCGCATGCAGAAAGAGATGGAGCAACAGCAACAGCGCCAACAGCAACAGGCTCGCAATCAAAGCGGCGGTGGAGGCGGTGGCCGCCAGCAGCAACAGATGATGGAAGAAGCTCGCAAGGCTGCGCGTGAGTTGGAAAAACTGTCGCGCGAACGCCGTGATCCTCAGTTGCAGGAAATGGCGAACAAGCTGAATCAAGCTGCTGACGAAATGCAGCGGGCACAAAACGCGGCGGCAAACGGCAAACAGGACGAAGCCACAAGCCGCACGACAAAAGCGTTGCAACAGATTCAGGAGGCTCAACGCCAAATGGATCGGTTGAAGAAGCAGCAAGGTGGGCAATCGGTTCAGGATTTGAAAAAGCGTGCATCTGATGCGGCTTCGCGGCAGCAGGAAATCTCCAAAGAAACCGAAGACTTGGCGCGTCAAAACCGCAATGGGCAAGCCGGTCAAAACGCCAGTGAAGCCAAACAGCGGCTGGCGGAAAAGAAAGATTCGTTGGCCAATGACGTTTCCGGATTGGAACGAGACATTGACCAGGCGGCCAGGCAAATGGGTCAAGACCAGCAATCCGCCGCCAACAAGCTGCGCGAAGCTGGCCGCAACCTGCGCGAAAACCGTGTGGCCGATGGCATCCGCTTCACAAAACGTCTGACCGATATGAACGCCTTCGATTCAGCACGCGCCTATGAACAAGGCACACAGCAAAAGCTGGACGAAGTCGCTCAACAGCTTTCTGAAGCCGAAAAGAACGCCAACCGCAAAGGCGCTGGCGGCGACGAAACCGAGCAAAATCTTGATCGCGCTCGGAAATTGGCTGACAACATCGAATCGGTGAATCGCAAACTCGCCCAGAACAACCAGGGCAATCAACAAGGACAGCGAGGCCAACAGGGTCAGCAGCAAGGCCAGCAAAATCAACAGGGGCAGCAGGGGCAGCAAGGTCAACAAGGCA
>CAZXHW010000552.1:0-5818 GCA_964639915.1 uncultured Heliomicrobium sp. | reverse complement strand
GTGAATGCGATCATCCGGCAACGCAAAGCCCATCAACACGGTCGGGGCTCCCAGCAATTCCTGAAAGTGGTTGACGATTGGAATGGAACCGCCCGAACGCAGAAAGACTGGTGATGCTCCGAAGCCGTGTTCGTACGCGCGCGCTGCAGCGCTCATTGCCGGATGGTGGCGGTCAATCAGTGCCGGTCGTGCAGCCAGGAAATTTCTCACCGTAGTCCGAACCGTTGTCGGAGTGATACGGGCGATGTGTTGGCAAAAGAGTCGTTCAATTTCCGCCGGGTTTTGATCGGGAACTAGGCGAAAATTCAGCTTAGCCGTGGCGCGAGAAGGAATGACCGCCTTGACGCCTTCGCCCTGATATCCACCTGTGATGCCTGTCACGCTGAGCGATGGACGAATCGTCGTTCGTTCGTATAAAGAAAATCCGCGTTCGCCCCAAGCTTTACCGGCTTTGGCGTCGAGCAAAATTTGCCGGTCGCTGGGGCCATTCGCGGCCATGAACTTTCGTTCGGTGTCACCCCATCGCCGAACTCTGTCGTAAAAACCGGGAATGGCGATTCGCCGATCAGCATCGTGCAGCCGAGCAATGATCTCGCACAAAGCCTGCAACGGATTGTGAACGGCTCCGCCAAAATTTCCGGAATGCAAATCGCCTTTTTGCCCTCGTACTTCCAATTCCAGGCTCAAGCCGCCGCGCAAAGCATATGTCAGCGCCGGTTTATTTGCCGCCAGCATGCGCGTGTCTGACATCACGGCTACGTCAGCAGCCAATTGCCGCCGATTGCGTTCGACGAAAGGTTTCAGGTTCGGCGAACCAATTTCCTCTTCGCCTTCAAATAGGCATTTGACGTTGACGGGCAATCGGCGTTGCGACTTCAACAGAGTTTCAATCGCTTTGACGTGCGCGAACATCTGCCCTTTATCGTCGCAGGCTCCACGCGCAAACAGGTCATTGCCAATGATCGTCGGCTCAAACGGCGGAGTCCGCCATTCCGCCAACGGCTCAACCGGCTGAACATCGTAATGGCCGTAGATCAACACGGTCGGGTGACCGGGAGCCTGCAACCAGTCGGCATACACAATTGGATGGCGGCGCGTGGCGATCACTCTGACGTGTTGAAGCCCAACGCCTCGCAAGTGCTCGGCTAGCCAATGCGCGCAGCGTTTCAGGTCGTTGGCATGTTTAGGCTGCGCGCTGACTGTCGGAAAACGAATGAAGTCTTTTAGCTGGTTCAGAAGCCGATTTTCAAAAACCTGCTGCCTTGAGTTTGAGTGTGTCGTTTTATTCACGACTTAGGCTCCTCAATACTCCATTTCAAATTCTCTTTGAGTGGTTGCTGGGCGGTTATTGGTTGCTGCCCGTGCCACACGAGTCGGCTGCGGAGCGGTGCGATCCCAGGGCAGAACTCGATTGCCCGTGCTTCGACCAGCCAATCCCATTGATTGCGCGCTGGTTAACCATTCTTCGGAATATTCGGCGATTTCCAGCAAAAGGGCTTCAAACTGCGCGCGTTGCGTTTGCAGCACGTGCGGAGCGCCCAACCAGCGCAGAATTTCTCTGCCTGCAACTCCCATGCGCTGACGCGGAGAAGTCACCAGCCGTTCGTTGAAGTAACGGATCAAAACTTCTTCCACCACGTCCCAGGCGTTGTCCGCACCGAACAGGCGTTTGATATCTTCGGAATTCAAAATACGGAAGGCTTCGTCCAGCAGTTGCATTACTTCCACACGAAGCACGTTCAAGTGTCCGAAGGAGGTAAACTTCAGGTTGTTCCGCAAATCCAGGCCAGCTCGCCGGACAATCGCAATCGAACCAAAGCTGGGGTCGTAAGCCCGCTCGCGAATCACATCCGAAATGCGTTTGTCCCGCCAGAAAAGTGTCACCTGGTTGATGAAGTGCGAGAACATGTTGTGGAAATCCGTGTTGGGGCGTGAACCTGTGGGAACGGCTCCACCGCCATAGCCCAGCACACGGCGATAGGCCGATTGGCGATCCCGCTGCGTGTAGCGAAGCACTTCGCGCCGGTCAAATTGATAAAGTGCAAAGGCTCCGGATTCTGCCGACAACCGAACGGTTCCTGCGCGGAACAGCTCCTGTAGCTTCTGCACAACGCGAAAAACGCCAATACGTTCGTGTTGGTAAATATAGTAAAGATCACCAACCGCAATGATGCGCTCTGAAGTAACCGTTTCGTCGTATGGCTGGACACCTTGTGGAACACGTGTCTTTCCAAAATCGCCAGTTGCTTCCGGGCCAATGCCGACCAATTCCGCCAACCCCTTATCCGGAGGCGGAGGCACATTGCTGTCTGCCACTACGGCCGAATGCAATAGGTCGTCTACCTGTTTGACCAGCGCGTCAGCCAATTGCGGATTCTGGATCAAATCACTGGAAAGTCGGCTTGCAAGCTGTTCCCGTAAAGCAGCGATTCGATCATATAGGTTTTGATACTCTTGTTCCTTCGCCATAAAGCCTCCATATGTGGCTAATGTCATTGACCTGCACGAGAAAGACCAGCGCGCGAACTATTCGGGGAATCGGTGTCGCGCCTGTGTCGCACGATGTTTCAGCTAAGTTTCATCACGAATTAGGTTCGGGGGCAGCTTTCGATCCTTTATCCGCGCCTTTTCGTTCCTGCGGTTTTCGACCCATGCGCGGGTTTACCATAAAAGCATTATCACGTGATCCGGCCCCGTGGTCGGGATTGAACACCACGATCGTCATTGGCCAGTTTCCCTCATCAGTAGTTTTGAGGGATCTGGGCAGGGTCAGTTTGCCCAAATCAAAGTTTGCGTGGATCAAGGTGCTGCTGATGACCGAAACAGCATCCGCATACAATTCAGGATCACCGGATTCGTTTGACCCGTGTCTAAGCGAGTAATCCAGTTTCACCCTGGTTCCGTCGCTGCCGGGTTGGAAGTTGCTTCCGTGTATATAAACGCCAACTTTATTGCCCAATGTGCCATGATCAGGCTCGACTAAGGTCGGTTTTGGAATCGGCATACGGCGAATTTGCACTGCCAGTTTGGAAGCCTGCGCCAGGTGTGTGGCCAATTCAGACAGGGATCGCTGAACACGGGGTGTGTGAAATGCTTTGGTGGGGTTGCCGGAATTGCCTGCCGCCAAATCCGCTGACGCTTTTACCACCGCGCGTAATTTGTCTACCGTCGGGCTAAAGGCATTGATGACACCGTCTTTGCCGCCTTCTTTAATCAGGCGTGGCCCTTCTTCGGTGGCAAACCTTTCCACCCATGACAACAAATCGCCCAGAAAGATGGGAGACATATTCAATCCCTTAAATTTCAGTTCAGTGACCTGGCGTTCCGCCGGACCCAAAAAGACCGAATCCATGGCGAAATACACTTCCTCAACCGATTCCGCCACCACAGCCAATGCGCGGGACAACAGCACTAGTTGTGTGCCCAGAAAAACGTCCTGGCCTTGCAGGTCGAAAAAGTGGCGCTGTGCATTCCATGTTTGCCTTAGCGAGTTGGTGTTATCCACCAAGATCAAAAAGTTCGTCAGGTTCTGCTCTTCGGCGATGGTGTTGACCAGTTTGCGGCGTAACCCGAATCGTTCGCGCAAAAGACCCAACTGGCCGCCAACATTTTCCGTGTCATCAAGGTCTTCCTGAAAACCGAGCAGCAAGTTAAACAGTTGATCCACGCGAGCCAATCGCGGCCCGCCATCGCGTCCCAGTTCACTAACCAGTTCCGTCAAGCTGGATTTGACGATGGCGCGTATCGCGTCGCTGTCTTCGGAATCGAAATCAGCGCGCAACGCTTTGACCCCCTCTAACAATGGGAGCGATTGGTCAAGGATTGCTTTGGCTCGGGTGTAAATGCTGGCCTGGGCTCCGGTAACGGCGCCCATTTCAGCGGCGATGGTGTAGGTATGTGGTGTCCAGGCCCACTCTACGTGGCCTTCCACTGATTTGAGAGAGAAGGACTGATTGAGAGCGGCGATAAATCCATGAGCGTCGTTGTTTTTTGTACGCCATCCGAGAATTTCCCGAAGCGCGTTGTCAACAGTCTGGCCCAGAGAAGAGATTCCCGACTGGGTTTGTCTGGATGGACGCAGCGCCCGCTGTAACCCAATATCTTCAGTCAGAATGGTGTAGCTCTGCACATCGGCCAATTGATTGCTCAGTTTTTCTTCAAAAGTCGGTTCTGCCATTGTTCTGTCCTCCTAAAACTCATGATTAAACCCAACCAGATTGTGGTGGCATGCGCTGTCAGGCTATCGCCTTGCAGGCGTTGCCCGTACTGAAATAGCCAGCGTTTCAACGCGCTCTGCCAAGGCATGCCAGCATTCACAAAGCGCGAAATTGACAGTGAAAAACGTTTGCTGGCAGCGGCTGATTGTTTCTTGAACGAGATCGGCCCAGGCTTTCCATTCACCGCCTTTGGATGTTCCCAGGCTAATGATCTCGATGACGGTTTCATAACTGGCTAAGTCAAAGAAAAAATTGGTGGCAAAGTCTTTGGTTTTTGCCAGGCAGGTAGCCAAAGCCTGCCGGGTTTGCTCAGCGTGAACCGGAGGTTCAATTGCCCGATGCGCCTCTATCAATGCTTCTTGCATCTCGGAGGCGGAGCCAAAAAGCGCATCTACGGAGTCTCCAATGTGATCCACCAGCCTGACCACACCCTTTAAGGGGCGATCTTCAACAATGGTCATGCGTAGTTCACTGAGCACTTCGCAGAGCAAACGGCACTGTTGAATTGCTGATTGAAATTTCTCTTCCATCAACACAGTCACCTCTTTTGCTATCGGCGCGCCAATTCGCGGTAAAAATTGTCAGTGATAACGCCTGGCCGCGCCAGCCTGTGGTCGAGCGCAAAGCGTGATGCGCCGATCAAAAAACGCTCAGGCACGACGCCAGGATCGTTTCCTGCTGCCAGGCGGCGAGCGGCTTCTTCGACCATTTGCTGCTCTTTCGGGGCGAAGCGGATGACTTCACTTAATCGCTTGTTTCCCAATTCGGGATAAGGTTGAAAGCAGATGGTGTCCACAACTACCTTCACCGCATCGCGAAAGGTATCCAGCACCGAGGGCGGGATGTTGCCGATGCGCGCGTTTGGGTAAACGCGTTGCCAGGCGCGTTCATAATTTACTGCGTCGTCCGGAAAGCCCATTCGGCGCAAACATTCCGTGCTGATAAACAGGCGAATGTAAGGCGTGGGATGTGGTCCTCGGTGGCTGTAGCCCGTCACAGTGGCGGGCGAACGCCCGATCACGTCAATCAACGAAGCCACGACAGCCGGGCCACCCAACAGCAATCCGCTCAGGTCCGCAAAAGTTTCGCGGTTCCATCGCGTCCAGGTTGCAGCAACCGATCGCGGGAACCCGTGCTGCAACAACCGCAAGGCGATGGATCGAGGAATTACCCGCGCCAGGCCGATTTCGTTCTGCAAGTTGTGGCTGACTTCGTGCAGGATCGCGCCCAGCGTCCACGGGTTAACCAGCCTGTGATAGGGAAGTTGGATCAGCGGAAATGGATTGAGCTGTTTGCCCAATCGCCGCATCGGGATGCCTCGCCGAAACGTCGCGGGGGAAAAGCCGGTTCGCATATATGAAAACGGCGGCGGCGCAGGGATGGATTTCGCCACGCCCAATCCCAGGAAAGTGTGTTGATAACAATCCTGTGCAATGCGGTCGCACCCAACCAGCATGTTGGCAAACTGCGATTGGCGCTGGCCAAAAAGTTCGAAGTAAAAGTCCCAGATTTGCTCAACCCGGCGTACCCAGTCGTGCGCGCGTTCCTTGTACGTCACGACCCGTTGCAGGTTGAGAGTTGACGGCTCGGAGGTTGTTTGC
>CAZXHW010000551.1:0-5825 GCA_964639915.1 uncultured Heliomicrobium sp. | reverse complement strand
ACGGTTGAATCGAAAAGGGATGCCATTCTGATCCTTTTACGATCACACTTACTGCTGACGGCTGACAGCCAGCCACTCAATTTGGAATTGCTGCGCACTAAGCCCTTGCCCGATCGGCAAGCGGTAGAATTGCAACTGCGCTTAGATCCCCAAACGTTCCCGGCCTTGCTCAAAATCCTATGTACGCTCTTTACCTACGAACAAGAGCACCAGACCTTTCTCAACATTTATGAAGAAGGCCTGCTGGTTCATCAGGAAATCTTCGACACAAACCATACAGCGTTGGAATACTTTACAGGCAGCCGGCAAGTCACGCTGGCTGTTGTGAAAAAATTTCTACTCAGCGGCATCTATCACATTTTTGCCGGGCCAGATCACATCCTGTTTATCGTGGGATTGCTGCTGCTGGGTGGAAGCCTGATGCGGCTGATGACCATCGTAACGGCTTTTACCATTGCCCACAGCATTACCTTGTCGCTCGCCGCTTTGGACCTGGTTAATCCGCCAGCGCGCTTGATTGAGGCTGCAATCGCACTGAGCATTGTTTATGTCGGCATAGACAACCTGATGGTTGGCAAAACGGACCGAGATGTTCGCACCTGGATCGCGTTCTTCTTCGGCCTGGTACACGGATTTGGGTTTGCGGGAGTATTGCGCGAATTCGGCCTGCCACGCCAAGCGCTGGGGTGGTCGCTTTTCTCATTCAATTTTGGCGTGGAGATTGGGCAGATTTGCATCGTCGTAGTTGCGGCGACGCTGTTGGCAGCCTTGCGCAATCGTAATCCGAAACTTGGCCAGCAAGTCGTAATTGTCGGCTCAGTAGTTGTTATTTTGGCGGGAAGTTACTGGTTCATTCAGCGAGTTTTCTTTTAGATAGTGCAGAATCCCGCACAAAGTAAGGGATTATCGCACACGTACTTCATGCGTGTTTCTGCAGTTAGCGAGCAAGAGGTGAATTGATGAAAACACTTTACGACCCAATCGAACCTTACCAGCAAGGAATGCTGACTGTGTCCGCAGTACATGATCTCTACTATGAACAATGCGGCAATCCGGACGGTCAGCCAGTAGTTTATCTTCATGGTGGGCCCGGCAGCGGGTTAAGAGCGGACTATCGTCGCTTCTTCGACCCAAAAGCTTATCGAATTGTCTTGTTCGACCAACGGGGCTCTGGCAACAGCACGCCGCATGCGTCCTTGGAAGAGAACACAACCTGGCATTTGGTTTCGGATATTGAGCGCTTGCGCGAGCATTTAGGCATTGAGAGGTGGATGGTCTTTGGCGGTTCGTGGGGAAGCACCTTGGCGCTGGCGTATGCGCAAACTCACCCCGAACGTGCCACATCACTTGTGCTGCGCGGAATCTTCCTTTGCCGCCCGAAAGAAATTGAATGGTTCTATCAGCAAGGCGCAAGCGCAATTTTCCCTGATATGTGGGAGCAATACGAAAACCTTATCCCCGAAGCCGAACGCAGCAATATGATGGAAGCCTATTACCGGCGATTGACCAGCGATGATGAAGCAGTTCGTCTGGAAGCGGCGCGAGCCTGGAGCACCTGGGAAAGCAGCACATTGAAACTCATTCCCGATCAGGACCTGATTGATGATTTCACAGAGGCGCACAAGGCGCTTTCGCTGGCGCGCATTGAAGCGCATTACTTTATGAACAATGCGTTCTTTGAGACAGATAATTACTTGATCGAAAACATTGGCAAGATTCGCCACATCCCTTCCGTGATCGTTCAAGGCCGATACGACATGGTTTGCCCGATGATGAGCGCCTGGGAGCTTCATCGCGCTTGGCCTGAAGCCGAGCTAATCATCGTTGACGATGCGGGCCACTCAGCATTGGAAGCGGGAATCGCCGACGCGCTTATTGGTGCCACGGATGGTTTCAAAGCTTAGGCAGCCTGAAAGCTGACCTTCAATCGCCGAGTCGTTTGGTTTCAGAACGTTCGATAATCAAAGCTAGTGGCATCGGTCCTTCATTGGCAGCTTTTGGACAATGTCGCAAACCTTTCGGGATAACGATTCCCTGTCCGGCGCTGAGCAGGAAATTCCCGCGTTCAGTTTGAAACAGAATTTCGCCTTCCAGCACAATGAAGCTTTCGTCTTCATCTTCGTGCGCGTGCCAGCGCTCGAATTCTCCTTGGAACTTAACCAGCCGAATTGCGAAATCGTCTACGGTTGCCAGATTGACTGGCGAATAGGCTTGCGTAATTTGATCGCGAACTTGCCGGATCGAAAAAAGCTGAACGTCCATCTTTTACCTCAAAACAGTTTGGCAGAATCAACAGGATTTTTCAGGATTGAGAACTCCATCCTGTCCAGCTACTTCTTCACGACCTGGCCGCCTTTCATCACGAACTTGATGCGTTCCAGTTCCGTGACGTCTTTGGTTGGATCGCCTTCGACGGCAATCAGGTCAGCGAACTTGCCAGTTTCAACCGCGCCGATTCGATCTTCCCAACCAAGCAGCTTTGATGCGTTGACCGTAGCAGTTTGAATTGCCCGAAGCGGCGTCATTCCCATTCTTACCAGCACAGCGAATTCGCGTGCGTTCAATCCATGAGGGTAAACAGCGGCATCCGTCCCAAAAGCGACAGGAACACCTTGCTGAATGGCGTACGCCAGGTTCTTCTTGATTGCGGGCATGACTTCTTTGGCTTTGGCGATGATCTGCGGCGGCAAACTGAGCGAAGGATAATTTTCCAAAAACCAGTCTCCCAGATAAAGCGTTGGGACAAGGTAAGTTCCCTTTTCCTTCATTAAGCGAATTCCTTCGTCATCAATGTATGTGCCATGTTCGATGGAATCCACCCCGGCCAGTACTGCCTGCTTTAAGCCTTCGCCACCATGTGCATGCGCAGCAACTTTGCGGCCTAAGCGATGGGCTTCAGCAACGATGGCGTTCATTTCTTCCAGGGTGAACTCAGCGGCTTTCGGATCATCGCCCAGCGACAGCACGCCACCAGTGGAGCAGAACTTGATAACTCCTGCGCCGTATTTGATGACTTCACGGGTTTTTGCCATGACGCCTTCTACACCGTCGGCTACACCATCTGCTTTGTGGTGAAATTCCCACGGCAAAAAGTTGTCGTCGCAGTGGCCGCCGGTAATCCCCAAACTCGGCCCTGAAGCGACGATCCGTGGGCCAGGAACATCTCCGGCATTGATAGCGTCACGTAACGCAATGTCTGAATAGCCTGCCGCTCCAACATTGCGAACTGTGGTGAAGCCAGCCATCAGCGTAATACGCGCATTTTTTGCTCCCGTCAGCGTTTGCCGTGGAATGGATTGTGTAATGCCTGTCACACCACCTAAGCCCGGTGCAAACGTCAAATGAGTATGGCTGTCAATCAATCCCGGAAGCACGGTAAAGGTTTTCAGGTCAATCACTTCAGCCCCGGCTGGCACGGTGACATTCGCGCCAACGGCTGTGATTCGTTCGCCTTCAATCAGGATGAAAGCATTTTGGATCATCTGGCCTGTCCGAACGTCCAGCACCTGGCCAGCTTTGATAGCAATAACTTTTGGCTGTTGTGCAAAGACAGTAGCAAACGAGAAACAAATGAAAAGTAAGCAGACGAAAAGCTTTAGCCTCATTCGGAGCACTCCTGAAAGTTAGTTGAGCCTTTTGGCTTTGAGAATCACGCTGATGAATTTTCGAATTGTAGAGTTTTGATTGTCGAACGATTTCGCAAGTGATGATAAGTCTGCCTCGTGCAAGTGGCAACTTCATTGCGTTATACTTCGTCGCGCCACCCCAAAGGTTCAAGAAAAGTCATCTTCAGCAATGCGCAGTCCATTTTATCAAGGCAATTTCTGCTCGGAATGCGGCAATCGTCTCAAGCCGCAGCTTAGCTTTCGCCCGCGTCATTTTTGCGATGAATGCGCGCCACGGCTCAGACAGCGAAGCTACATCACGCCGCTTGCCGGTTTGCTTTTGGCAGGATCGTTAGCTGTTTTTGCCTTCAGCTACAAAGGTAAAGGCGTCTCAAATGGGCCAATGGAATCTGCGACGCCTACAGTCTCGGCACAGGATTCCGTTGTTAATCGGAGCCTGAAAGCCTCAGCTCAGCCAACTTCAAAAGTCTTTTGCGGCGCCCGGACCAAACGAGGAACTCCTTGCCGCCATTTGGTTCAACCAAATCAACGGTGTGCCCAACATAAAGGAATGCCTTCAATTCTGAGCGATAGGCCTCACCATCCTTCTCAAACCAATCCAGTATTTTCGCAAGAAAGCACACCGCACAAAAAATGATTTCCAAGCGTGATAGTTTTTGCCGTTCTCTTTCGCCTTAGAGGCTGAGCAGGTTGAAACAACGACTTTTTAAACCAAAGGAGAACGCAATGAACACGAAAGAGAATGAAAAAGTTGAGAACGTAGTTGCCGAGGAAAGCGAAAGCCTGGAAATGTATTTGTTCGAGGATTTGTCGCCAGAAGATGAACAGATTAAAGGCGGCAATCCTGTTTGCAGTGGTTGCGGGGGTGTGGGGAATCACAATGAAACCGTCGAGGAAGACGAAGAAGCGAAGACTGCGCCGCTTGCCGATTTAGAGCCGGATGGCGAAATTAAAGGTGGGCCTGGCAGCGGTGCCGGTGGCGTATGGCTTAACCACAACGAGACAATCGCGATTGACGACCTTGAAACTCCTAACGCCTCCAATATTAAGGGTGGCGAGACATTGACCTTGGGTTGCGAGCAGGACGGAGAGTCCATCAAAAAGCCAAGCACAATCTCTATGAAGCTCAGAAAGCCAGCCAAATAAGCTTTTCGAAATAGACATAAGCCCGTCTTCTCATAAGGAAGGAAGGTGGCCTTGACTTGAAATTTACTGAACCGGGTACAAACGTGAAAAATATCAGGCAATCCAGGCGGTAACCCTAAAATAAGCTGGTTCCTTCATGACAGAACCTATCCGTGTCCAGAAGAAGCGGCTTAGATTAGTTTTTATCAGCCTATAAATAATTTTGTAGGGCATTTTTATCCAATTTCACTTTTCGTAGAATTATGTACTATACGTCGCAATGGGGGCGCGAACTTATGGAATGACCTGATTTGAGCCTGTAGTATCTGCTGGTCGGCTATCCTCACTAGCTAGCGCCTCCTACCTTTTCTCCTCCGCGCTGACTGTTTATATCGAATGGGGAGCTCCACTTCTGGCATTTACCAAAATACTCTTCAGCAGTCGGTATAGGTTCCCACTCTCTGCGCAATTCTGTCAGTCAAACCACTCGCTCCGATAAGCAAACCACCAACAGCCCACCATCAGCGGAAGTGTAAGGATGACTCCCCACACGAGCGGCACGCTTATATCCAGCAGGGCACCGAGAATCATAAAACTGATCCAGAAGACTTTCTTTTGCATATCTTCCCCTTACGCTTATTAACTCAGTCAGTCAAACGCCGACCTGGGAATCGAGGCGACAATCCGTTAGCGAGAGGGCCGCATAAGCTCTAAGTTCATTCATCTTTTCGAGCTTGGCCGCCAATGAATCAATTTGGCATTTGTTGATCTGAAAATGTTCGCATCACTCGCTTCCACCTCTTTCAGCTTTTTTATCTTTCGCAGCTCTGTGATGTTTTTTGCATTTAGCGAGGCAGGAAAGAATTAAATGACCGAATCGTGCTTGTTACTTGTGACAACGGAAAGGCCGGATTCGCGCATATTGACCACAAAATCAGTGATATCGTCTGAAGTGGGAAAGCCTCCATAGGTCGTTTCCAGCGAGCGAAAACTTGCCCATAGGAATCCCGCGTCGTTTCCTGCGTATTCCGGCCCATCGTGAACACCAATTCCGGTTCAACGTGAACGGCGATT
>CAZXHW010000550.1:0-5866 GCA_964639915.1 uncultured Heliomicrobium sp. | reverse complement strand
GCAGAAAGTTGCGCGAGAAACCGTTCGCCAGATCGGTTATGACCGTGCCAAATACGGATTCGATTGTGATACCTGCGCGGTAATCAATGCGATCAATACGCAATCGCCCGACATTGCCATGGGCGTTGACACGGGCGGCGCAGGCGACCAGGGATTGATGTTCGGATACGCGTCGAACGAAACCGAAGAACTGATGCCGCTGCCGATTCAGTTGGCGCACAAATTGGTTCGCAAACTCAGCGAAGTTCGCCGCGACGGCACGCTGCCTTACTTGCGGGCCGACGGGAAATCCCAGGTGACGGTGGAGTACAAAGACGGCAAGCCGGTTCGCGTTGATGCAGTTGTTATCTCTTCGCAGCACGCGCCCGAAGCGACTGCCGAGCAAATTCGTGAAGACGTGATTGACCATGTCATCAAACCCACCATCCCGGCCAACCTGCTGGATTCCGACACCAAAATTTATGTCAATCCGACGGGCCGTTTCGTCACCGGTGGACCGCAAGGCGATACCGGTCTGACCGGACGGAAGATCATTGTTGACACGTACGGCGGAGCTGCTCCGCACGGCGGCGGCGCGTTTTCGGGCAAAGACCCGACAAAGGTTGACCGTTCGGCCTGTTACATGGCGCGCTACATCGCCAAAAACATTGTGGCGGCGGGCATTGCCGACCGCTGCGAAGTGCAATTGGCGTATGCCATCGGTGTGGCCGAACCCGTTTCAGTTTATGTGGATTGTTTCGGCACGGCAAAGATTGATGAAGAAAAGCTGTCGGACATTGTCCGCGCCAACTTCAATTTGACGCCAAAAGGCATCATTGAAACTCTGGATTTGCGCCGTCCGATTTACCAGCAAACCGCCGCGTTCGGCCATTTCGGTCGCAGCGAAGACGGATTTAGCTGGGAAAAAACCGACAAGGCCGCCAAGCTGCGCTCAGAAGCAGGACTTAGCTAAACGATTGGTCGAGTCAGTACCGCGCGCGGTAGCAAGCGGGTCATCAGAACCCACTCCCTACCAATCGTGGTACTGACTCTTTTGTAAAGAGGGAGTAGACGTGGAAACAAAGTGTGAAATTAAAGACATCGGGTTGGCCGATGCAGGGAAAAAGCGAATTGAATGGGCCGAACGCGAAATGCCTGTGTTGCGGATGATCCGCGAGCGTTTTGATAAGGAAAAGCCTCTTGCAGGGTTGCGCATGGTGGCTTGCGCGCATATCACGACAGAAACTGCCAACCTGGCGCGCGCGTTCCAAGCCGGTGGGGCTGATGCTGTGCTGATCGCTTCAAACCCATTGAGCACGCAGGATGATGTAGCGGCTGCGCTGGTTCAGCATTACGGAATTTCAGTGTACGCCATCAAAGGCGAATCAACCGATACGTACACCAAACACGTTCGCATTGCGCTGGATCACAAACCGCAATTGATTATTGATGACGGGTCGGATGTGGTGGCGACGATGGTTCAGGAACGGCCAGAACTGATCAAAGATATCATCGGCACAACCGAAGAAACCACGACCGGCATTGTTCGCTTGAAAGCGATGTTGCGCGATGGAGTTCTGTCGTTCCCAGCAATTGCCGTAAACGATGCCCAGACCAAGCACTTTTTCGACAATCGCTATGGCACCGGCCAAAGCACTCTGGATGGTGTGATTCGCGCGACCAACATTTTGCTGGCTGGCAAAAACGTTGTCGTTGTCGGTTACGGCTGGTGCGGTAAAGGCGTGGCAATGCGCGCTCGTGGAATGGGCGCCAGCGTCATCGTCACGGAAGTCAATCCGATCAAAGCGCTGGAAGCTGTCATGGATGGCTTCAGGGTTTTGCAGATGAATGAAGCTGCGCCGCTGGCTGACATTGTCATTACGGTCACTGGCAATCGCCACGTAGTTGACACCCCGCACTTCCAGAAAATGAAAAGCGGAGCAATTGTCTGCAACTCCGGCCATTTCGACCTGGAATTGAATCTTGTTGGATTGAAATCAATTTCAACCGACGTGCAAACGCTTCGTCCGTTTGTCGAAGAATACAAACGCAAAGACGGTGGTAGCATCATCGTTCTGGGCGAAGGCCGCCTGATCAACCTGGCTGCCGCCGAAGGCCACCCGGCCAGCGTGATGGATATGAGCTTCGCCAACCAGGCGCTTTCGGCTGAGTATCTGGTCAAAAATAAAGGCAAGTTGGAAGCTAAGATCCACGTTCTGCCGGAAGAAGTGGATAATGAAATTGCCAGCCTGAAACTGGCCGCAACCGGCGTCAAACTGGATACGCTGACGCCTGAAATGGTCGAGTACATGAATAGCTGGCAATCGGGCACATAAACGATTTCTGCATCTGGTTTGCCGGCCGCAAACGACAAGGCCCTCAAGCGAGAAGAAATCAACTGCTCGCTTGAGGGCCTTGTCGTTTTAACAGACTTCACAGCAAGTCAAACTCAAGCGGGACAGGGATGAAACTCGCTCGGCCTGGCCCATGAAGTTTCCATCCCTGCCTTGTCTAAAACGTTCTTGCTGTTTCAATCCACGCCTCACCTCATCTTGACGTTGCGAACGATTTGCCAGTCGCCGGAAGGCTCGATTTTCAAATTGCCGACCCGGTTGCTGTGAACAACGATGGTCGCTGGATACCACAAATAAATCTGCGGCAGGTCGTTCGACAATATTTTCTGAACTTCGGAATAGATTTGTTTGCGGCGATCCTGCATGGCCAGGGTGGCTTCGGCAAGAAGCTTGTCTACCTGTGGATTGTTGTACCGCATTCGGTTCTGTCCGTTTGTTGGAATGGACTTCGACGCGTACATAAATGTGAAAATATCCGTGCTTTGATTGCCGCCGACCGATGTGTTCAGGTAAAGCTGAAAGTTGCCGTCCGTCATATCCTGGGTCAGTTTTTGCCGCTCCAGAGTCTGGATTTCCAGCTTGACGGCGACGCGAGCCAACTGGGCTTGAAGCGCTTCGGCGGTTTTCTTGGCGATCGAAACGGTTGATGTCTTCAACGTCAGTTTCAATCGTTGGCCGTCTTTTTCAGGTCGTCCGGCTTCATCCAATAATTTCCTGGCACGGTCCTCGTCATGCGCGTAGGTTGAGACACTGGGTTCATAAGCCCATTGCGTCACAGGCAGAACGCTATGAGCCACTTTGGCCTGGCCGCGCAAAATGTCACGAATAATGGTTTCGCGGTCAATGGCAAGGGCCAATGCCTGACGGACGCGCACATCTTTCAAGATCGGATCCTGAACATTGACGCCCAGATGAGTGATGTTCGTGCCATCAATAATTTCAACTTTCAGGCCTTCGGCTTTTTGCAGACCTTCGACAGTTACAGGGTCAAAGTCGGCATTGATCGCCAGGTCAACCGAGCCTTTGCGAAGTTCGCTTTCGCGCGTACTGTTGTCAGGAATGATTTTGATCCGTAACCGCTCAACGCTGGGCACTCCGCCAAAATATTGAGCGTTTGCAGCTAGAACTACTTCCTGATCTTCCGTGAAGCTTTCAAATTTGAACGGGCCTGTTCCGACAGGTTTTTTGGCTTGTTGATCCGTCGTACCTTCAGGAATGATTCCGACTGGAACAATCTGATTGGGTAATCCGGGACAGGGCGCATTACACCGGAATACGACGGTCAATGGATCAACAACTTCGACTCCGGCAAGCAATGGCGTTCCGGGTGCGGCGCTGCTGCCGGCTGTTTTGTCCGAAGTGGCGGCGGCTGCCGGGGCAACGTCACGGGTAAATTCGACTTTTTTGGCCGAGGTAAATCCTGACGCAAGCATGGTGTCAAAGGTGTATTTCACATCCAGCGCGGACAGTTTTTGGTCATTATGGAACTTGATGCCTTGCCGAAGCCGGAAGGTGAAGGTTTTGAAATCCGGTGAGGATTCAAAGCTTTCCGCCAAGTCAGGCACCGGATCAAACTTTTCATCCTTGCGTGTCAGACCGTTGAAAATCAATTGCCGCATTCGTTCGTCGGCTGAATCGGAGCTGACGCGCGGATCGAAGGTCGAAACGCGTTTTTCCAGCATCATGACCAATTCATTGCCGGAACTGTTGCGGCTGCAAGCAGCGGAGACAATGAAGGCTAAAATAGAAAGGCTCAACAATAAACGAGGAGCAGGGAAGCGGTTTCCTTGATTTTTCATATTGATGGTTTTGCGGAGAGGCCTTGCAAGATTATTTACTGGGAGCAGGTGTGGCCAGTGCCTTCTCTCTTGCTTCACGCTCTTTTGCTTCACGTTTCGCGTCAAGCTCTCGCGTGTATTGCTCAAATAGAGGTTGCTGTTCAGGGGTAAGCAGTGCGGAAATTCGCTTACGGTTTTCCAGTCGTATGGCTTTGTATTGTGGCCGCACCTCTTCATCGAGGGCTAAAAACTGACGGCGAGAATCCGAGAGAAATTGATCAATCTGAGTTCGCTGGTCAGGAGTCAAATTCAGCCGCTGCGTAAGCTCGTCAATGGTTTTCATAGGGGCGACAACTTGATTGTTCATCGAACGATGCAACAATAAATACTGCCCGGAACCGCCCACAACAATTCCCAAAACAAATGCCGCCAAAATAATAAAATGGGCTTTGCGCTTGGTCGCAAGCTGATTTTGGTTAACGGCCATTCTCGACTTCCTCGCTGGTTAGTTCGCTTTGCCGGCTTGTCTGTGTATTGCTGCTGATAAGGTCTTCGCTTGCGGATGAAACTGGAGCCGTGCTGATTAAATCAAGTCTGCCTTCATCCTTTTTGTCTGCGGAATTACTAACTGCGAGTTGGCCGCTTAAAGCCAGTAGCAGGATTGCTGCGGCTGCGAAACCAACCAACCAGCCGCGCATCGAAATTACTGCCGATTCCCACGTGCCAATTCCGTTTTCCCTGGCGGATTGAATCCGCGCTTTGACCTGATTGACCAGACGTGCTTCATTCCAGGCTTCCAAAACCGAATTCTCGGTTTCACTAAAGTCATGGCTTTTTACAATGGCTTTTATTGCGAAATTAAAGGCGAGTTCCTCGCTGCATTTTTTGCAGTTGAGCGTGTGCCGGGCAATTTCATGGCGCGCGGTCGGTTTGTCATCTTGCCCATACGTCAGCAATCGGACTATTTCTTTACACTTCATTTGGTGCTTTCTCCTAAAGTCGCGCGTGATTTTCGTTCTTCGGCTTTTCTCAATCTTGCGAAGGCTTTTCGCATTGCGTGACGCGCTCTGAAGGCTCGAATTTTTACTTTTGCTTCTGACCATCCTGTCGCTTGGGCGATTTCCTTGATGGAATCATTTTCGGCATGCAACAAGGTCAGAACCAATCTGTCTTCGGGCGACAGGCAGGCTAACAATTTGGCTGAAATTTCTGCCGCGATGCCACGCTCATGCTCATTCAAGTGAATTTCAAAGGCGGAGTGAGAAAGCTTGTTTTCCAGCCAGTACTCTTCATCGTCAGATAGATCCGTGATCAACGATTCACTGCGCTTCTTTCGCCGCCGCAATTCGTCATAGCAATTATTGACGGCGATCCTTGCCAGCCATTGGTCAAAAGACGCTCCGCGCCTGTAGGTTGCCAAGGAAAAGAACGCCTTTGAAAATGTTTCTTGAACAATGTCCTCGACAGTTTCACGAGACCTGAAAAATCTTCTGGCGATTGAAAAAACACGTTTATGGTGTTTTCGCAGCAACGATTCAAATGCTGATTCGTCTCCACCCAACGTCTGTTCGATCAGGTAATCGTCGGGGGTTAGCGCTGGGGCGGTGAACTGAATGATTTCAGCATCCGCAGAACTAACACCAAAAGTTGTTTCGATTGATTGATTAACCAGCATAAATGCGGTGTTTTCTCTTGCTAATTGGGCGTTGCAACGTTGCAACAGCCGTTGCCTTTGCAAGACTGATGTGTTAGCGT
>CAZXHW010000549.1:0-5871 GCA_964639915.1 uncultured Heliomicrobium sp. | reverse complement strand
CGTCTCAATCCATTCAAAAACTCTTCATCGGTCAACGTGCCTGCGTCAAAAAAATGCTCCATCAATGTGTCGTCAGATTCGGCGACAGCTTCGATCAAACGTTCGTGAGTTTCGTCAATATAGCCTTTCCCATCTTCGGGAATCGGAACCTCTTTGGGTTTGCCGTTCGCGTCAAATTCGTACGCTTTCATGTGAATGACATCTACCACGCCACGAAAGTTTTTTTCAGAGCCGATAGGCAATGTCAGCGGAATACAGCTATTGCCAAACGTTTCGCGCAGCGAATTGTAGACAGCGCCAAAATCAGCGCGCTCTTTGTCCAGTTTATTGATCACAATGAAGCGCGGACGGGCACGATTCAGTTCGTCGGCATATTCCCAGGCCTTTTCTGTCTGCACACCAACGCCATTGACGCCGTCAATCACGAACAGCGCCGTTTCACAAACTCTCAACGCCGGTTTGGCATGTGCGATAAAAGCAGCATAACCGGGCGTGTCAACCAGATTGATCTTTGTTCCCTTATGTTCCAGGTAGGACGTCGCAATGTTCAGGCTGACTTTACGAGAGATTTCTTCTTCGTCGTAATCGGTGGTGGTGGTGCCGTCATCAACTTTGCCAAGCCGGTTTGTCGCACCGGCGGCAAATAGCATTGCGGCGACGAGGGAGGTTTTCCCTGCGTCGCCGTGACCTACAATGCCCAAGTTTCTGATTTCCTGTGTCGAATAGACTTTCATGGACATGTCTCCTTTGGAAAGATGGACTCAAGTTGCGAGTTCAATTGATGAATTGAATGCGTTCGTGGCGGTGAACGCCTGTGTTTCGGGCGCATACTAAATCAAAAATTTAGGGATTGGAACAGAAGCAAACCACCCCAAACTTTTTTGAAACTGAAGCCGTTCTCGGACGTAAACACCTCCGCGATCAGTCATCGCACTTCAACAATCAACAAGACATTTTTGACATAGACGAAAGATGAAGGCGAAGTTCATGGCTTCACTATTCGTCTTCTTTCAACCAAGGCTATCAATGCAATCAAGGAGTGAAAACGATGCTTACCCGAAATCAAATTATCGCTTGCGTCATCCGACAATATGGCACTGGCCTGTACCGAAGCTGTGTCAGTTTCAACAAACACGACACGGTTTGTTTGAGCACTCACGACAACGAACAAAGTGCGACCGAAACCATCAATCTGTTTTGGGAGGCTTGCAAAAAAGGCGAGATCAAACGGTTTGAAGATTTGCCTCTCTTCCTGAAATCAATTCAAGGCGAAATTGCTTTGGCAATTTAAGCTGCTTAGCCAGCGCCTTTGGCAAGGGGCAACTTTGTCGAAGGCGCTCATCGTTTTGAACCTTCTTTCCCTGAAAGGCGCTTCGTCCTGATGTTCCGAAAGAAACTCCAGTTTTTAATGGACCACTTCCAATCCGAATTTGAATCTGAACCGTAACTACCCAAGAGAAAGATTCAGTGCCCACTCGAATAGACTTGCCCAAATTACAATTTAGATCAGTATTGATAGACAGATTCGTAGCTTGTCTTACGGTTTGACCGCTCTTCTCTCACCAAAGAGCCACTTCCCCTTTTATCTCTAACGCATCCTACTTGACCTTGAATTCATAAAACTACACGCCTGGCGGACTTCCTCCAGCCACAGGTCAAACTCTGCCTTGTTCATCCCCGGCGAATGGGCATCTCTTTACCTCGGAGAAGATAAAAATTTATGAGAAGTTTGAACATGAAAAAAACATTTGCTGTACTGACAATTGCTACCTTGGCCCTTGCCGCCTTCTTGATCTTGGGTCATTCGGGTAGCTATTCAGCCAATGCCGAAAGCGCGACCAATCTATCAAGCACGCTGAACTCATCCACCGCCAGCATAGCCGCCCAAAGCACTGGCGTTATCTTGCCCAAAACAAATATTTATGTCCTGAACGCCGACAACACGCTTTTCGTCCTCACGCCGGGATCACTCAGCTTTACACGTCTGGTTCGCGTGACTCAGGTTAGCGGCAATTTGATCGGAATTGATTTTCGCCCGGCTGAAGCGAGCGGCACGCAACTTTATGGCCTGACAGACACAGGCAACCTCTATACTATCAACCTGACCAGTACAAATTTGGGCGCGGCAACATTGGTCAGCACCTTATCCACGCGTTTCGCTGGAGGCTGTCAATCTTTGATGGACTTCAATCCAGTGCTAAACGCGATTCGCTTGATCGGCAGCAATGACCAGAACTTTGCAGTCGTCAGCTCAGGTGGCAACCTGAACGCAATGGCAGCGCAAACTGCAATGGCTTATGCGACGGGAGACGTAAATGCTGGTGTGGATCCAAACATCTCTGGCGGTACTTACTCCAATAATCTTCCTACTGCACCAAACACCCTTTTTTACGGAATTGATTACGACCTGGACACACTGGTGACAATTGCAACCGTCAATGCCACAGGCAGTTCGAACACTGGCGGCGGACAACTGAAAACTATTGGCCGCATGGTGGATGCCACAGGCGCTGCGATCAATTTTTCTCCAACCGCCGATCTGGACATTTACACCGACGCCAATGGGGCAAACAGCGTCGTTGGCGTCAATGGGCGAATGCTCTTCACCCTTGATCTGGCGCAAATCAATCCGTCACTTGCCTTGGGCGCTACGCAAAACGTCACCATCAAATCTATTTTGATGAATGAATTGGCAGGCTCCATTGATATTGCTGTATCACCTGTCGCGCTAACGCCAACACCGACTCCTACGCCTACGCCAACCCCGAAACCAACGCCTACGCCGACTCCCACGCCAACCCCGACACCTGCTGCAACAGTAGTCCAAGCTGAAACCGGAACACTTGGCGGCGGCGCGTGGATCCGGACAAATCACACAGGATTTACGGGCACTGGCTTTGTGGATTTCGCCGATAACGTGGCGAATTCTTTCGTTACTGTCTCACTCAATTTCACTGGCAATCGTACGATTGACTTCCGTTATGCGAATGGCAGCACAGTGAATCGAACCTGTATTGTCACGCTGAATGGAGTTGCTGTGGGAACATTGACGTTCCCGCCCACAGGTTCTTGGGATACGTGGAAGAAGGCTTCCTTAGCTGTCAACTTCGGCACTTCCACAGGCAACAAGGCATTGCGTGTAACCGCCTCAACAAATAAAGGCGGGCCAAACCTGGACAAGCTGGAGATCCGGTGATCGCGAGCTAAGCCCTACCCCACAAACTTGTAGCCCATTCCGTGAACCGTCAGGATGAAAATCGGATGGCGAGGATTGGGTTCCAACTTCTGACGCAGCCAGGCGACGTGAACGTCTACCGTTCGCGTCGTCGGCATCGCGTCGTAGCCCCAAACTTCATTTAGCAATTCATCCCGGGAAAGCGTCGCTTCGCGGTGTTCGATAAAGTAGCGAAGCAGTTGGAATTCTTTGGCCGAGAGCTCAATCTTTTCCCCGTCGCGTTCAACCTCTGCGCGGCGAAAATCAATCTTGATCGAATCGAACTGGTAAGCTTCTGTTGAAGCTAGAACGACTGCCGCTGGCGTAGCTGCCCGACGAAGCAACGCTTCAACACGAGCGAGCAACTCCATCATTTCAAACGGCTTTGTTAGATAATCATCCGCGCCAAGCTTCAAGCCAACGACCTTGTCCACAATTTGCCCGCGAGCCGTTAGCATCAGAATCGGCGTCGTCACATTGCGTTGCCGTAAATCCCTGCAAACATCGAAGCCATTCTTTCGCGGCAGCATGACATCCAATAGGATCGCATCGAATGCTTCATTCGATGCGCGCTCCAATCCATTCTCGCCATCGCGCACGGATTCAACCTGATACCCTTCGCTGGTCAGCCGGTCAGTCAGTGTCAGCACCAAGCCTGGCTCATCTTCAACGAGCAGGATTCGCTTGCTCATAAATTTCTTGTGTAACCTTTGCCGTAAATTCCTGCGTGGGCAATATCGGCAAAATGAAGGTAAATTGAGCGCCTTGACCGGCGAAACTTTCGACTTTTACTTGCCCTTGATGAGCGTCAACGATGTGCTTGACTAAGCTCAGTCCTAAACCATTACCGTGAATCTGGTTAGCTACCACCTCTTTACCGCGATAGAACGGTTCAAAGATGTGAGGCAATTCCGCTGGTTGAATGCCAAGTCCACGATCGGAAACTTTGATTTGAACTTCTTCGCTGCTGTCGCTCTTGGCAGTTTTGACGCTCAAGCCAATCCAACGGCTTTCGCCACTGTACTTCATCGCATTGCTCAAGAGATTTTGGATTGCGCGGCTCAAAGCTGCGAGGTCAGCATTGACCATCGGCAAATCAGAAGAAATATTCTTTTCAAGCTCAAAGCCGCCTTCAACAAACTGCATGTGACAGGCGGCAATGGCGTCTTCTATGACGTGGTTCAGGTCAGTCGGGCGAAGTTCGTATGTTTTCCTTCCCGATTGCGCCCCGGCAAATTCCAGAACTTGTTCGACCATTCCAGTCAGGCGGCGGCCTTCGTCACGGATCAAACCGCCGTAGCGCTTGATCTGGTCGCGGTTGTCAATCACACCGTCA
Organism: uncultured Heliomicrobium sp.; assembly: GCA_964639915.1. GTDB lineage: Bacteria > Acidobacteriota > Blastocatellia > RBC074 > RBC074 > RBC074. The sequence continues at coordinate 1,321 of CAZXHW010000549.1, read as the reverse complement.
GCCAGGTTCTCTGCTGCTGAGCAAATCACCGCCAGCGGCGTGCGAAGCTCGTGCGAAACCCCGGCAACAAATTCCATTTGCTGTTTAGCCAATCGCTCGGCACGACGGCTGGAAAGAACGATGAATCCGACACTGACGCCCAGCAGTAACAGAACACCGAAGCTGATGGACAGATTGCGGCGGCGAACATTGGCAACAGCAGCATCCAACGACCCGGCTCGATGCTTGACCAACAATAGCCAATCCCCTTCGCTATCAAGGGATTTTATGAATGGGCGATGAATTTCAATTTTTTGGGCGCGGTTGACGGAAGGCAAAGTGTCTCCCGATTTGGCCACACGCACATCGCTTTGCAGAACTCTTACTGCCACTTGGCTGGACTTGTTTTTTACTTCATCCGGTTTTTGAAAATTCGAAGGCGCCAAAGGCCAAGAGATTGCAGGCGTATTATTCCCACTAACAAAGAGCCTATCCAGTTCTTCTGTTCGAATCTTAAAGAGCGAACTGCGAGCATCATTTTGTTCAAACGATTTGAGCGGCACGCTTATGTCTGATTGATAAACTGCTTCAGAAGACTCACCGCGGCGAACAATGGCTAGTTTATATTCGTCATCGCCTTCGGCTGAAAAGTGACGTTTGATAAGCAATGGCAGAATTTCTTTCCTGATTATTTCGCCATCGAGCACAGCAATTGTGAAAGCGCGCTTTCCCTTCGTCAGTGATTGAAAGTCTGCACCGGGAAGCGTGGTATCCGGAATAATCAAAGCAGGGATGTTCCCAGCCGTTTGGCCGGAAGACACCTGAAGAATAAAGCTGCGTGCCCCTTTGGGAAGCTGCAAATTGGTGGACTCGCTGTTTTGCTTGAAAATCCCGCGTAAAACATTTTGAGTCGCGACTTCAGTATTCGATTCGGATTCAAACCGGTTCCGAATCGAAAACAAATTTTCCGGCCATTCAACTTCTTCGAACGAATTGGACAAAGCGTTGAATCGTATCAGCTTCCAACTGCCATCTTCATCTGGAAATGTTCTGTAAATATTGCTGACCAATTTTGATTCTGGCGCACTGGCAACCCAACGGTGGTAGCGGCTGGCAAAGTTCAGGGCTAGCTGATCGGAGTTCGGCAAAGAGGGAGATTGAAATTGAACGTAGATATTCGTCAATTCACGGTCAAAATCAGATCACAGTTTTTCGGCGCTGGTTCGTAAATTGGATTGCATGCGTTCTCGTTCAGCCTGACTAACTTCGCCCAACCAGCGATATTGGAACCACGCCAGCAGGGGCAGCAGCAACAACAGACCGCCAACCATGACAAGCATTA
>CAZXHW010000548.1:0-5872 GCA_964639915.1 uncultured Heliomicrobium sp. | reverse complement strand
CAAACTTCAAAAATCAAACTCGGACAGACGGATCCTGTGAAATCGCCTTCGCTGGTGGGATTGCAGACTCGCACTACCGGACGCCCGCCACGCTTTTTCGATGAAGAGTTGCGGGTGATGCAGTTTGTCGGCGTCAAAGACAACAAAACGATTGCAACGCTGATCAACTGGAACACGCATCCGGAATCAATGGAAGACAAAAACACCCTGCTGACATCCGACTTTCCGCATGCGATTCGGGAAACCATCGAGAATAAGTACGGCGGCACAGCGGTTTACATCAATGGAGCCATCGGCGCAGTGGAAATCATTGGCGACACCAACAACAAAAACAACGACCGCATTCGATTCGATGGCAAAGAATTTCCACTGAAGGAAAACAACAACCGACCGGTTTTCACCATCGAGCGAACTGAAGCCATTGGCCGCGACGTAGGCAAAGCCGCTATCGAAGCCTTAGACAGTGGCGAATGGAGCAAGTCCACCAAACTGGAAGTGAAAAAGGCTGACCTGAAAGGGCCAATGGATAATCAGGGCTATCAGTTTCTGGCCAAGCTCGGTGTGCTCGATACAATGGCGCAAGCAAAAGATGGAGCGGAACAGCAAATCAAAACCTGGATTTATGCCTTGACGCTGGGCGATGCGCAGATTGTCACAACGCCCGGCGAATTGTTTCCCGAAGTTTTTTATGGAGTTGCCAAACACAAACGATCCGATTGCCCCGCAGCGGATACCGGCGCTCCAGCCGAACCTTCAATCCGCGACGCGATGACGGCAAAGTATCGGTTTATGTTTGGGTTATGTCCGGATGAATTTGGCTACATTGTTCCGAAATACGACTGGCGGCGAGAGCCCGTGGATTTGAAAAAGATGCAGATCAACAAGTCTGTTGATCCCTGCAAACAAAACGGCGTGCCGAATCATTACCACGAAACCAACTCGGCGAGTTCGGCATTAGCTCCGGCTTCGGCCTGCGTGACAGTGGCGCTGCTGACCGGAAAAATTCCAACCGACGCTGCTTGCCAAAACGTGACGCAGCATTCGGATTATGTGGCGAAGCTGAAAAAGTAGCGGGCTACTTCCGTGCTCCGGCAATGATGTTTTCCAGTTCTGGCAACAAGGCGGCAAAGGAACTTTGTTTGCTGAAACAGTAATCGGCAGGAGTGTCTGATAGCGTGTTGGAACCGTCGGATTCGATATAAGCCGAAAGAATAACAAATGGAATTCTGCCCCATTCTTCTTCTTCCCGCACCCGTTTGCAGAACATGCGGCCATCCATCAGCGGCATGTGAAGGTCGGAAATGATCACATCCGGCTTAATCGTTTGCAGCGCTTCCAGAGCGGCCAGTCCATCCATAGCTTCGATTACCAGATATCCTGCGTTTTCCAATACCAGCGCGGCCACAGTGCGAAATTCTTTGTCATCATCAACCAGCAAAACTTTACGTGTCATTGGCGTCTCCCTGCGGTAATTCGAGAGGCAACTGAATCACAAAATGCGCGCCGGCTGCGGAATTGGCAAGGCTGATTTTTCCGCCGTGTGCTTCAACAATGCCGCGCGCTATGGCTAATCCCAATCCTGTCCCACCAATCTTTCCCACGCTGATAAAAGGTTCAAACAGTCGTTCACGAATGGAAGCCGGAATGCCCGGGCCATCGTCCAGCAATTCCAGTTTAACGCCGTCAGAATCAGACTTGGCGAAAATTTGAATGCTTCCGGCTTTTTGTCCCGCTTGCTGAAACGCCTGCAAGCAATTGATCAGCAGGTTTTCCAGCACCCGGCCCAATTTTTCGCCGTCGGCGTCGAGCAGAATGTCTTCCGGAACCTCCGTGTGAACCTGTATGCCCAATTGCGACAACTGCACATTCAATTCCTGCAAGGAACGTTGCACGACGGAGGCCAGCGACAATCGGCACGGATTGAGTTTATAACTGCCGCGCGAAAAATCCAGAAGCTCTGCCAGCATGGAATTCATTCGAGTTGAAGCTCTAAGCTGGGTTTTAAGCATCGTCTGGCGACGGATGGCAGACAGGCCGTCGTTTTGCATGACTTCGGCTGCGGTTGAAATTGTCGCCAGAGGATTTCGCAGATCATGAATGATCGAACTGGCCATTTGGCCAATGGTCGCCAGCCGTTCATTCTTCAATAACGCGGCCTGAGTTTCTCGCAGAGAATGCCGCATTTGATCAAAGGCAGTTGAAAGTTGTGCAACTTCTCCTTGCGCGCCAGACGGCACAACAGCATCGTAATTTCCCTGCCCCAGTTCTTTTGCGGTGACAACCAGTTTTTCCAGCGGGCGCGTGATCCGTCCCGCAATCAAATAGCTAAGCGCCAGCGCCGCCAGAATCGCCAATGTCCACAAGACCAACAGCCGGTTGGAAATCGCGCGAAACAGCTTTCCGGCTTCCGCCAGCGAACGCAGCACATAAACTTGGCCAATTTGTTTGCCGTCGAAATCCGTCAACTGTCTGGCAAAAACCAGATACAGCTCTCCACCCAGATTGATTTCGACTGGCCGCTCCGAGGAAGACTTGCTGAAATCTTCCGCTTGAATCGCATTGAGCGCAACTTGTTCGCTTTCCGTAGGAAGCGACGAAGCGTGCAGTTTGCCATTCACCAAAAAGACGACTTCGCTGTGCATGCGCAGCTTGATTTCGCCCGCCATCGCACGGCTCACTTCTTCACCCGTGCCGATGATAACCATTGTGTTGTTGACGTCGGCGCTTCCCGAATGCGTAACCAATGGCGTCAACGCCAATTGAAATGCCCGTTCGCCAATCATCGTGAAGCCATGACTTTGCTGCTGGCTTTCGACCGCAACACGCGCGACATCCAACTGTTTCAATTCAGGCAACTGGCTGGCTTCGTCATATTTGCCAGTCCATTGTTCGGCGTAAAACACCTGCCCAGCGCCATCGGCGGCCAAAACCAGATCGCCGACTTTGATGTTGCCGCTGCTGACATCGCCCACCATCTCGTGCAATGTTCGCAGGTTGCGCGAAGCCGCCACATCGCCAAAAACGTACTTCACAATAGAAGAGTCTGTGATCGCTGCCCCCATCGCTTCCAATCGGCGGGCATGCTCTTCCCACATCGCGTCGTACAAGGGCAGCAGAGTTTCGACTTCGGCCTGCACTTGTTGACGCACCTGTCCGATAACCTGTGAATTGATTACCCACGCAGCAATTCCCAACAGCGCGCTGGCTAACAGCGCGGAGCTAATAAAAAGCTGGGTTCGGAGTTTGCCGGTGCTACGGTTTGCGATAGCCCGGTCTGTCACTGTGGCTGTCATATTCCTGACCGTGTTTGTTGGGATGCGGTCTTGGCACGTAACCTTCTTCGCTGACGATGATCGTGCCCAGATCAACGCCGGTTGCTGCAATCTGCACGGTACGCTCCAAAGCGGAAAGAGTTTCCGGCTTGGCGCGTTCGTGCCAGACGTTCATACGGTAATCACCAGCCGGAACGTTGTTAATCACAAAACTTCCTGTTTTGTCGCTGATAGTGAAATAGGGCGTATCAAGCGCAACAACAACTGCGCTCATCTTTGGATGAATGTTGCAGAAAATATAGGAAATGCCCGGACGGTTGAAGTTAACCGGGCGGGTTTCTCCGCTGGCATAAAGCCCAAGATCGAATCGCCGCCCGTTGAAGATCGAAAACACGTTGTGAAAAAACGGGTCGTCGTTTGGGAAATCCACTTCCGATCCGGCTTCAACGGCGACGACGTGCGGTAAAAAACGCTTGTCGCGCTGATTGATGATTTTTCTCTGCTTCGACGGACTTCGCGGAACGGAACCATCCACCGGTTTCAGCCAGATCACGACGCTGCCCGCATCACGTGATTTGAGCTTTGAATTCGCCAGTTCAATGCGGCCTTTGACCGTCGCGGCAGTCCTGCTGGCCAAGCTGGTCACTGGCCAAAGAATGACAGCAACAAGAATACAGATTACTGCCCTGCTCATCGCCCACCTTCCTGATTCAAATCAATTCCCAAGCGCTCCGCTTTTCTGTAGAGCGAGTAGCGCCCGATGCCCAGCAATTCCGACGTTCGCAGCTTGTTACCTTTCATAAATCGAAGCATCGCCAGAATGTGCTGGCGCTCGACTTCTTCCAACGTTTGCGGCAGTTCGCAGACCCAAAAGGCTGAATTTAAGGCTGGGACTGCTTCAGAGACACTTGCGCTGGAAAATGGCTCCACCACAGTCTGAGACAGCGGGATTGGCGTAAATTGCAGAAAATCTTCGGGCAACAATCTGCCACCGACGTTCAGCGTCACAGCGCGTTCGACAGCATTTTCCAGTTCGCGCACATTGCCCATCCAGTCAAATTGGCAAAGCCAGTCCATGGTTTCCTGCGGAACGGTGATGTTCTTCTTGAATTTGGTATTCAGCCGATGAAGAAAATGTTCAACCAGCAAGGGAATGTCTTCTCTGCGTTCGCGCAACGGTGGCAGTTGTATGTTGATGACGCTCAATCGGTAAAGCAGGTCGCGGCGAAATTCGCTGGAACTGAACAAATCCTGCACGCGATGATTTGTAGCAGCGACGATGCGGGCATCCACCCTGCGCGATTCCGACGCGCCAACGGGGCGCACTTCCTGTTCCTGCAAAACGCGCAACAATTTGACCTGAAACGCCGGAGACGTTTCCGAAATCTCGTCCAGAAATATGGTTCCGCCCGTGGCATTTTCAAAAATCCCGCGATGATTCGCCATGGCACCTGTAAACGAGCCGCGAACATGCCCGAACAGTTCGGATTCAAGCAGCGTTTCCGTGAAAGCTCCGCAGTTGACGGGAATAAAAGGAAGTTTTTTTCGTGGGCTGTTGTCGTGTAATGCGCGCGCAACCAATTCCTTGCCCGTGCCGCTTTCACCGCTGATCAGCACCGTGGAATCTGTAGCGGCGACTCTGGCAATGGCTCTGTAAACGGCAACCATAGCCGGGCTACGCCCAACGATTGCAGGAGAGTCTTGTGTTTTTAGCGGATTTTCTCCGGAGTTTTTCTGCTGCTGTTTTCGCCAATCGTTGGCGCGGCGCACAGCAGCCATCAGGTCGTCCGCGCGGAATGGTTTGCCGATGTAATCGAATGCTTCGGCTTTGACAGCTTCGGCTGCGGATTCCATGGACCCATGCGCAGTGACGACGATCACTGGCAAATCTTCTGCCCGGCGTCGAATCTGACGCAACACATCCAGACCCGAAACGTCACCGAGCATCAAATCCAGCAATACAACATCGCAGTCCTGGTCTTCACACACTGCCAAAGCCTGCTCGCCATTTGTGACCAACTGAGCTGAAAATCCCTGCACTTCAATCAGATTTTGAGCGACAAGTCCGAACTCCGGATCGTCATCCACAATCAAAACTTTTCCCTGTATTTTCATTCAGAAAAGCTCCTAAGCTCCGATAAATTTATAAATTTGCTGCAACTCCCCATCCAAACCTTTGATTCAATTCATTTCGAGGGCGAATCACTCACAAACTCCTGCTTTTATTAGTTTTCCTGCTGCAACGATTTCCATGACATCCAAATTGCCTAATCAGGCAGATGCACTCAATGAAACTGAATGTGCCATAGCCGTCGAGCCTGAGCAACTTTTAGTGACAATCTGGAACTGAGATGTCTAGCATTGGAATCTCAATTTTCGCCTCATTCGAACTTGGGAAGTTCGTGTAGCTGGCACATTGAGTGGCTGACTGACACGCCACTTGCATCTAACAGCGTCAGCTTGTTTCCCAGCCCAAACGCTAAGTCCTTTGACAGCAAGAAAGGCGTCCTGGAACAGAGGTTGCCATCATAAAATTGTTTTTCCCGGTGAACCGCGACAATTCATAGCTTAGCACTGCCAAAATTTGAGTTATATCATTT
>CAZXHW010000547.1:0-5881 GCA_964639915.1 uncultured Heliomicrobium sp. | reverse complement strand
TGGGGAATCGTAGTTCTTTACAAACTTTTTAAGCGGTCTCTGTAGGGACGCTTGAGGGTTGCGTTGGTGGTAATTCCCGCGTCCCTACAGGACGCCGACTCAGGCGCTGTTTTCCCGGCAGTGAACTGCCGGGCTACTGTCAGTCCGTCCCTGACGGGACGAAAACCATGTCCAAGTTCAATGTTAATTTCTTTAGCTCGTAACATCAGTTAATCAGCTTGCTTACATTGCTTTAGGAGGAAACCATGCTTCAAGACTTGCGCTATGGGTGGCGAATGCTGCTCAAACACAAAGGATTCACTCTGGTTGCTGTGCTCTCGCTGGCGCTAGGCATTGGCGCGAATACCGCGCAGTTCAGTTTGGTAGACACAGTATTGCTGAGAATGCTGCCAGTGCATGACCCAGAACGCCTGGTGTTGTTTGAATGGGAATCCGGTCGTGCATTCAGAACCGATGGCATGCGCGGGACGTTCATTGGAGGAACGCCAGGAAGGCGCAATGCGTCTATCTACAATTACAAACTCATTCAGGCAATGATGCAGGCGCGGTCACAGGCGACCGAAACGCCGCTCAGCGATCTATTTGCCTTTGCCCCGCTGTATGACATGACGGCGGTCATCAACAACCAGGCCGAAGTCGTTCGTGGCCAGGGCGTTTCTGGTGGGTACTACATGGGCTTGGGCGTGCAGCCCCTTTATGGACGAGCCATCAACTATGAAGATGACAATGCTGCGTCATCACCTGTCGTGATGCTCAGCCATAAATTCTGGCAGGAACGTTTCGCCTCAAACCCGAATGTCATTGGCCAGCAATTCAAACTGAATAACATCGCGTTCACCATCATTGGCGTGAATCCGGCAGGGTTCGCCGGAACGCTGCAAGTCCAGGAGCACCCTGAAGTCACCGTTCCGCTGAATTTCGAGCCAGCCTTGCTCGGCGATAATTCAGCCTTGGTCCGAAAAGACAACCGAAATACCTGGTGGATTCATTTGATGGGAAGGCTGAAACACGGCGCAACATTCGATCAGGCGCGGGAGAGTTTGAACGCCACGTTTCAAGCCGCTGCGCTTGAAATGATGCCGGCTCCACGCAAAGAAACCGATCCGGTCAAAATCGAGCAAAAAGATTATCCAAACTTGATCGCGCAAACTGGGGGACGGGGCTTGCTGGAAACGCGCAAACTGTATTCACGAACGATTTACGGGCTGTTCGCTGTGGTTGTGATGGTGTTGCTGATTGCCTGCGCCAATGTCGCCAATTTGCTGTTGGCGCGCGCGGCGCTTCGCGGCCCGGAAATCAGTGTGCGGCTGGCCGTGGGCGCAAGTCGCTGGCGGCTGATCCGGCAATTGTTGACGGAAAGCGTGCTGCTGGCGGCAATTGGTGGCGCAGCAGGAATCCTGGTCGCTTATTGGGGCAAGTCTGCGTTAGCGGCGCTGGCCACGCGCAACACAGACTTTTTGCCAGTTGGCGTTGAGCCAACTTTAAGCTGGCGCGTTTTGGCCTTCACGATCGGCATTTCCTTGCTGACGGGAATTGTTTTCGGACTGGTTCCCGCCTGGCGTTCGACAAAAACCGATCTGGTAGGCGCACTAAAGCAAAGCCGCAAAGGCTCCGGCGCCGTTTCACGATTGAGCAAAGGTTTGATTGTCGCACAGGTCGCGCTGTCGCTGTTGTTGTTGGTTGGGGCGGGGCTCTTTATCCGCACGCTGACGAATCTGCAAAAGGTCAATCTGGGCTTCAACCAGGAAAACTTGTTGACCTTTTCCATTGATCCCAAACAGGGCGGTTACAAAGCCGAACGGCTGACACAGTTTTACCAGCAATTGTCTGCGCGACTGGATGCGCTGCCGGGTGTTCAATCAGCCACGTTCGCGTCCATTCCGCTGATTTCAAACTATATGTGGAACACAGGAATTCTGCTGCCGGGTGAAACAGAAAAGACTGCGGCTGAGCATATTTCCAACCGGCAGGCAATTCGGGAAAATTACTTTACGACCATGCAAATTCCCGTCATGTTGGGGCGCAGTTTCACACCGCAAGACACGTTGCAATCGCCAAAAGTTGCCATCGTCAATCAAACCTTTGCGCGCAAGTACTTCCCTGAGACTGAGGCAGTCGGCAAACGAGTTCGCGAATCCGACGGTGACAAAGACGAAATGGAAATCGTTGGCGTCGTTGCCGATCATAAATACAACAGCCAGCGCGATGAGATTGAGCCGCTGATGTACACGTCCTGGCAACAGGTTTCGGATCCATTCGGTGGAATGTATTTCGCCTTGCGAACGAATGGCGAACCGACGGCCTTTACCGCGGGCGTCCGGCAAGCGGTGAAAGAGCTGGACGCCACATTGCCTGTCACCGAAGTCAGTTCCCAAAAGACTCGTTCGGATAACACGCTGGCGCAGGAACGGCTGTACGCGCGACTGCTGAGCTTTTTTGGATTGCTGGCACTGGCGCTGGCAGCCATTGGATTATCCGGCGTGATGGCGTATTCAGTGACGCAGCGAACAAATGAAATTGGCATTCGCATGGCGCTCGGCGCTCAGCCTGGAAATGTTTTGCGCCTGGTGATCTGGCAAGGTTTGAAACTCGTTCTGGCTGGATTGGTGTTTGGTTCAGCACTGGCTTACGGCATCAAGCGGTTGATGGGCAGCCAGTATTTCGATTCGCGGAGTTGGCAGCATCAGATGGTCCAACAACTTTACGGCGTGCGCAGCTTTGATCCATTGCTGTTCGGAATGATTGCGGGATTGTTGCTGTTGATCGCGTTGCTGGCTTGCTGGATTCCGGCTCGCCGCGCCGCGCGAGTTCATCCACTGGAAGCGTTGCGGCACGAATAATCACAACGAGGAAGCAATGACAGAACCAAAATTTCTGACGATGGAAGAACTGCAGGCGGGGTTGCCGACCATTCGGCAAGCTCCGGAAAACGATGGCGAATTGATGTTGATCGTTCGCCGTCCGCAAACCAATGCCCGCGAAGTGCTCGCGGAAGCCGAACTCAACACCGAGGAAGGCTTGGCGGGCGATAACTGGAACCAGCGAACCAGTTCGCGTACCGATGATGGATCGCCGCATCCTGAAATGCAGATCAACATCATGAATTGGCGCGTCATCACGCTGATTGCCCCGGATGAATCACGACACCAACTGGCAGGCGACCAACTCTTTCTGGATATGAACCTGACGAAAGAAAATCTGCCTGCGGGAACAAAGCTCGCGCTTGGCTCCGCGGTTCTGGAAGTCACCGCCCAGCCGCATACGGGCTGTAAAAAGTTCGTCGAACGTTTCGGCCTGGATGCGATGAAGTTCGTGAATTCGGAAGTCGGGCGGGAATTGCAGCTTCGCGGCATCAATGCCCGCGTCATCCAGTCCGGAACAATTCGCACGGGCGACCGCGCCAGAAAGCTCTGAGTCCCTCTTGAGGGAACCTGGGTTTTCGCCAATCAACTCAGCCTATTCTTTTCTCTGACCAGTCTAAATCCTTGATTCATTGGCGGCAGCGAAAAATATTTCCGCTGCCGCTCGCCCTGGAGTTGACATCAAACTATAGCGCGACTATATGTGGAGACAATACATATGGAGGCAATTGCTATGCTTGATAAAGAAGTGAAACGCGGCAGCACGGAGATGCTGATTCTGGCGCTGGTGGAAGACCGTCCTCGCCACGGATATGAAATTGCCAAACTGATCGAAGAGCGTTCAGACGGCGTGCTGCAATTCCACGTCGCTTCGCTGTATCCCCTGCTTTACCGATTGGAAAAACGCGGTTTGATTAAAGGCACGTGGGTGGAAAAGGCCGGACAGCGCAGACGGCGTTTTTACAAGCTCACAGCCCAAGGAAAAAAGGTGCTGACAGAACAGCGGCAAACGTGGTCAGACTTTTTCGCGGCGCTGGATCGCGTCGCCAAAATTACGCCCGCATAGGTTTGCTATGAGTCCAAACTGGAACCACATCGTGCGTCAACATCTGGCGGTGTTGCACCTGCCGCCGGAACGCGAGATCGAAATTGTCGAAGAACTGGCGCTGCACCTGGAAACGCTTTATCAGGATGCGCTGTCGGATGGATTGTCGCCTGCGGATGCCGAAATTCGCGCGATGAAAACTTACGATTGGCGATTGCTGGAATGTGAATTGAGCCTTGTCGAACGGCCAGCGCCTACAGACTGGTTCGCCGCACAACCAACTACAACAGGAGAAAAACTTATGTCAGCTTTGATTCAGGACATTCGCTTCGGCATTCGCATGCTGGTGAAACAGCGCAGTTTTACTCTAGTTGCGCTCTTGACGCTTGCGCTTGGCATTGGCGCAAACACTGCAATCTTCAGCGTGGTCAATGCGGTGATGTTCCGTTCCCTGCCCTTCCCGGAAGCCGAGCGGTTGGTCTTCATCGGGCAATCGTTTCGCGGCGGCGGCCCAAATGGAACAGGCGAGCCGAAATTCATGTTCTGGCGCGAACAAAGCCAGTCATTTGAAGCGATGGCCTGTTATTCAAGCTTCGGCGGTGCGCGCGGCAATTTGTCCGGCGGCAACGAAGCGGAGTTTGTGCGAGGGCTGCGCGTTTCAGAAGATTTCTTCCGTGTCTTCGGCGTGGCTCCGGCATTGGGGCGCGCCTTCACGAAAGCTGAAGACACGCCCGGCGGCGAACGTGTGGCGATTTTGAGCGACGGATTGTGGCAACGCCGGTTTGGCGGACGACAGGATTTAATCGGCCAGACCGTCTTATTCAACGATCAGCTTGTGACCGTCGTCGGAATTATGCCTGCAAATTTCCGCTTCGGCGCTGGCGCGGATTTGTATCTGCCCATGCAAGCGCGCGCCGGAGCCAATGTTGATCCCAACGCCGAAGTGGTGGGCCGATTGAAACCCGGCGTTACCATCGAACAGGCGCGCGCTGAACTGCAATTGACCGCAGACAAATTCCGCGCCGCTTATCCAAATCACATGCACGAAGGCGAAAGCATCGCCGCTCGACCGTACCAGGAAATGTTCACCGCTCCGCTGAAACAATATTTATGGATGTTGATGGCTGCGGTCGGTTTGCTGCTGCTGATTGCGTGCGCCAACGTCGCCAATTTGCAACTGGTGCGCGCTTCGGCCAGACAACGCGAAATCGCCGTTCGGCTGGCGTTGGGCGCGGGCAACAGCCGGATCGTTCGCCAATTGGTGGTTGAAGGTTTGTTGTTGGCTTTCATCGGAGGTGCGGCGGGAGCATTGCTCGCCATTTGGGGCACCGACTTTTTGGTTTCGGTTTTGCCCGATGGTTTGCTGCCAGGCGAATTGATTGAAATCAAAATGGATTGGCGCGTGCTGATGTTCGCCTTCGGTGCAGCCACGGGAACAGGTTTACTGTTCGGGCTGGCTCCGGCGTGGCAGGCCAGACGTGTTGACGTGAATTCTGCGTTGAAAGAAGGCGGCAACAAAGGCAGCGCTCCACGCAATCGGCTGCGAGGCGTGTTGGTCGTAACCGAAGTTGCGCTTTCGCTGATGTTGCTGATTGGAGCCGGATTATTGGCGCGTACGTTCAGCAATCTGATGGGTGTCGAACCGGGCTTTGATCCGCACAACGTGCTGACGTTTCAAGCCGTGCTGGATGGTCCGCGTTATGACACCACGCAAGAGTCCGCGGCTTTTTATCGTGACGCGATGGAACGCATTCGCAGCCTGCCCGGCGTCGAAGCGGCGGCGGTCATCAACAAATTGCCACTGGATTGGCAGTTCAACATGCCGGTTGTCTTTTCCGATCAGCCTGACAAAATCCAAAGCGTGCAGGTCCGCATGGTTTCACCCGAGTATTTTCGCGTGATGAAAATTGCTCTGACGCAGGGCCGCGCTTTTACCGAAGGCGACAACGCCACTTCGCAGCCGGTCGCCATCGTC
>CAZXHW010000546.1:0-5890 GCA_964639915.1 uncultured Heliomicrobium sp. | reverse complement strand
CTCTTTTTCAGCTAATCGATTGTCAAAGAAGGTCTTTTACGTCGAACTCACGTTATCTATTTTTTCCGACTCGACCGAAAAGGATTCTGCCGCGCCAACATCCACTGAAACACAGCCGCGCGTAGCCAGTTACCGCGCTCGCTATCAGGAGTTTTTGAGCCAGGGCCAGAACGCGTCGTACATCCAGACCGGATCATACACAGCAACCAGCGCCTTTCGATTTATTCAAGGCGTGTTCAGTTTGGCTGTTTTTATCGTTTTGTTTTTGACGATTTTGACGTTGTTTGGGTTTGGCTTGTCCAGCCTGGGAGTGATCGCGCAGGTATCGCCAAAAGAGGCGTCCGCTTCAAGCAAACAGAACAACGCGCCTGCACAAACTCTGCCGACCAAGCCTGAAACGAAAAAGAAAGCAAAACGGCAGCAATAAGCGTTGTCCGCAAATGAAAATAAGGTGGCGCGAGTCGCCTCACGCCATCTTATTGAATTCCTGCAAACGAATTTCCGATCAGGCTTATTTTGCCATCGGCATCACTGTAAATTCGTCAAAGTAACTGACGCTGTCAGTTTTGGACCACAGGCCGACCTTGCCTGAAATCGGTTCCGCCCAAGTGTGATCCAACAGCTTTTTGCCGTTCAGCCACCCTTCGATTTGCGCGCCGTGAACCGCAATTTTCATGTCGTACCACTTGCCTAGTTCCAGTGGCACATTCTCCGTGCCTTTTTTGACGAAGCTGCGTTTGCCTTGTTTGAACGTCCACAGCACCAGATTGTCTTCTTTGCCGTTGAATCGCACAGTCAAGTAATCGCCGTTGGGTTTGACGTTGAACAAAATGCCGGCGCATTTGTCTAACTGACCGGACACCATTTTGAATTTCATGCTGATTTCGCCGTTCTCGAAATTATCAATGTCTTTGGCGACAGAGATCGGAAAATAAGCGAAGGCTTTGACGTTATCCACGAAATCTTCGTGCTTCGAGCCATAAATCGTTCGAGCTTTTTCGGCTAGTCCGCGAGCCGGATTCCCGCGCAGCCACTGACGGCCATCCGCGGCGTAAACTTTCTTCCCACCGTCTTCAACCACCATCCAATCACCAACCATCGAAAGAAAGCGTGATGATTCGCCGCCGACTTTGTCTTTATTCACGTCTATGCGAATACTTTTGGGAGCAGCAGATTTGGAAGCGGGCTTTTTGCTTTGTGCCTGAACAGCGAAAAACGCACAGGCAATTCCCAGCAAAAATAGATTCAAAATCAAGAGTTTGCGTTTCATAAAGGTGACTCCTAAGGCCTACGCGCCAGCCACCATGCCAAACAGGCAATCAGCGGCCATAACGCGTAGAAAATCAATCTTGCAGCTTTGGGAGTGGCCGCAAGTGGGTAGCCTGGAAATTCAGGCTCATCGGTTTTGGCTGGCGCGCCGACGCCAGCAAGTTCATACAATTGTTCTAGCACAATCGGTTCGGTTGTCGAACGGTTCATCACTCGTTTACCGTTCATCTCGTACCAGATTTCGCCGTAGCGTTCGCCATCAGCGCTGCCGGTTCCGGTTTCAAATAAGCCAGTCCGGCTTTGCGCAGCAAATTCGGCTGTCAGGCGGGGCAATAAACGTTTGAGTTTGTTCAAGATATTCCGTTCGTAATCCATCAAACGCGGGTCTTCAGGCGCCAGGTTGATCGTGATGCGAAGCGGTCCGTGAAGCCGTCGCAATGTGGCTTCGTCAGCAAGCGGGAAAGAGTTGCGACGGTTTTCGCTCATATCCCAGCTTGCGCGAGTCACTGCACTGCCCCAAACCACAACCAAAACTATGACCGTCAACACGGCAGTCTGAAACCAACGTTGGCGCAATTTACGGCCAGCCTGTTGCCAGATTGCAGCCAGCGCGAACGCTGCGAACGCCATCGCCAGCAGCACAAGCAAGGTGCTTAATCGCAACAAGCCTTGTTCAAACCAACGAAGGGCTGCTGTTGGCGTAAACACTGCAATTTCGGCCAGCCAACCTCCGCGTCCAGCCGCAATGAAATCCAGCGCCCAGGTTCCCAGCGTGAAACTCAAGGTGACAATTGCCGCGCTGGCTGCACTTTCGGCCAAAGCCGCCGCCGCCATTGCGACACCTGCGCTAAGCAGCATTCTCAGCCAGTGGCCAAGCAACAGGTTCAACGCTTCTGGCCAATGCACGTGCCCGCCATACGATTTCCACATCAATACGGCCACCAAGCCGGGCAACCACGCAACCGCCCAACCGGCCAACAGGGCCAGCACCTTTGCCGTAATGGCCGTGGCCAAACTTGCCGGAAGCTGTAGCGCCAACTTCCAGGCTCCGCTTTCTTTTTCCGCCGAAATCAATCGGATGGCGACGAAAGGAAACAGCAGTGTCACAGCCAGGTCGTAAGCGCCCCAGGTCGGAACCAGGATGCCGTCTAGCGGTGTCAGCCCTTGCGCCAGTGCCGCTGCGCCACCGCCAATCCCGCTGGCTTCTGCGTACAGGTTGACTGCCGTAATGAAACTGTTACCAACCAATGGCCCGATGAAAATCAGCAGCAACCAGTAAGCGCGTGAAGCCATCAACTCGCGCCATTCTTTGGCAAACAGCAGCGGAAGGAGCTTAAGTGAGCGCAAGGAAAATTTCCTCCAGTCCCGCTTGCGGCAGTTCGCTTCCGTTCAGGTTGGCTTGTGCCCGCAGTTCGTCAATCGTGCCTTCACCAACGACTTCGCCTTCGCTAAGCAACACCAACCGGTCACAGACTCGCGCGGCGTCGGTCAGTTGATGAATCGAAAGCATCAGCGTTCGCCCGGCTTCGGCGTGTCGTCGGAGCAATCCCATAACATCCCTCGTTTGGCGCAAATCCAATCCGTCAAAGGGTTCGTCCAGCATCAATAGCGGCTGCGGCGTCAGCAACCCCAACGCCAACAACAGTCGTTTTCGCTCTCCTTTGGACAACGAGCCGATGCGCGACGAAAGCAGGTGATTGAGCTTCAATTCATGTGCCAGTTCGTTGGCGCTGGTTTGAGAATTCCGGTAAAGCTTCTCAAAAAAACTCAGCGTCCAGCGCACGGTTTGCGCAGCCCAAGGCGTTATGCCATCCGGCAAATAAAATAGCGCCTCCTGGCGATTTGAGGGCGAAAGCGATTGATCGCGATACGTCAAAGTTCCCGTTTCGGCAGGGGAAAGCCCCGCCAAACATTCAAAGAGCGTCGTTTTTCCGGCGCCATTTGGCCCAATCAAGCCAAGGGCTTCGCCCGAATGAACGGTAAAACTGACATTGCGCAACACCCAGCGAGGCGCGAAGCATTTGGAAATTCCCTGAACAGTCAGCAGCGTTTCATTCATTGGCATCTCGAGGTTATAGAAACAGAGGGGATCGGAATAAAAAGGTTTAGGCCTGACGCACATGCCTTCTTCTTTACTCCGGTCCCCTCTACTACTCCCTCCTCCTCCTCGGTGCCACTTTTATAATTTGAAAATGCGTGAAGACTAATTTGGAACTGTTCTCCCAAAGCAAGATTGACAGCCACTTTTGCTTTGCCAAGCCTCCGAGGAAATGAAGGGCGCTTCCCACACCAGCGCTCTTCATTTCGCGAACCTCGGCTGCTTTCCCTTAAAAGATGAACCGCACTTGCACCTGGACCATTCTGGGCGGATCAACGTTTGCGAATGCCGGCAGTGCATTGGTCGCCGTGCCTGCGGCCACTAATTGACCGAACGTCGGGCTTACCGTGGCCGCGTCGCCATAGATCGTTTGTCCGCGTCCGAGATAATTTCCGTGATTGAAGACATTGAAGCCCTCCAACCTGAGCAGAATGGATGTGTGTTCGGACGTTCGGATGCGATCTTCAACAAAAAGCGCCACATCCTGAGTCGAAGTGCCACGGAATGACGACTTGCTAAGAATCGCGCCATTAACGACAGGACGGTCGTTGTTCGCACCGTCCCCGTTGTTATCAACGCCTGTTGTGGCATTGAACGGACGTGCAGATGCAAGCTGTGTCACGGTTCCCAGCGTGAAATTGTGCGGGAACTGATAGCTAAATGTGATGACGGCACGGTGACGCTGATCCAGTAGGCTTGGGCCGCGCTCAAATTCGCCTTGTCGCTCGAATGTGCTTTGGTCAGGCCCGATGCCGTTGCCATCCGGTTCGCTGTTGTTGGTCGCTTTGGACAGCGTGTAGCTGAGCGCGGCATATAGACGCCGGTTGCCGCGATAGCTGACCTGGGTTTGCAATCCGTCATAATCAGCAACGCCAAGGTTCATCAAGACACTTACCTGGCGCACGCCGCCATTGACCGGCAAAATCGGCCGCGTGGCATTGGCAGCCGCCACGGTTCTCACCTGTCCGGGCGCTGTGCGATCAAAAGGCGACGGTGCATTCAAATCCACCGTGCGATCAATGCCCGTTAAGTGCTGATGCACGTAATCGCCTCCGACAAAAAAACCTCTCACGACTTCACGCTCTGCGCCAATGGACGCGACTTGGCTGCGAGGGTTTTCTAGCTGATCCGGATAGTTCGGCAACTTGGAAAAATCCAGTCCATATCTGGCGAACTGGGCTTGGTAAAAAGCCCGCTGTCCAGCCCGGATGGTGATGTCGCGCGCAGGCAATTGCGAGGGTGCCAGCGTTTTCGGATCAAACGACAGCGGCAAGCAGGAGCCTGTCAGACAGGTCGGAAATCCCAACTGTCCCGGAGCCGCCGTGTAAGTCGTCAACCCATCCAGCCCGTTCACCAAATAGCTAGCGACCGCATTAGACCGAATCTGGGTGTAATACATACCGTAACCGCCGCGGATGGAAAGGCGCGAATCGCCTCCCGGATGCCAGCCGAAACCAACGCGCGGCGCAAAGTTCTTTTTCGCGTCGGTCAACGTCTGCCGGTCATAACGAACACCGATATCCACTGTAAGGTCGCTTCGCGCATGAATGCTGTCCTGCACGAATCCCGTATAAAGCCATTGATTCAGTTCATAGCTGCTAATGCCGAAATTGATCGGCTGCGTGTAATTCTGCACATCAGCCAGCGTCAGTTGGTCGAAAGGCGCTGTTGTCGTGTTCCTGAACGTGAACGTGCCCAGAATCGCCGTGCCAGGTTCGCTGCCTGTGCCACCGGAAGAATGATGAATCGCACTGCCGCCAAAGCGAAGATAGTGCTTGCCCAGCGACCACGAAAGCGTGTCTGAAAACTGCACTTGATGGCTGTAGATATCAGAAGCTCGCGACTGCCCAATGGTGAAAGGCACGTTTCCAGCGCGCGTGTAGGTTGTTGATAGCGATTGCGCTTCCCACAACGTGACTGGATCTCCATGCAGATAGGCAAACCGCGCTTCGTTGAGAAGATCAGCGTTGATAACAGTCGTGTGATTGGCCTGGGTCGTCCAAGACCGACGCGTGTATCTGCGTGCGACGCTTGGCGCGTTCGTGCCGCTGACGGCATCCTGTGGATTGTCGTCAAAAAACCGGTCGCTGTTAAAGCGGAACATCAATGTCTGGTTCGAGCTAAGTTTGTGATCCAGACGTCCGTCGATCAGGGTTTGCCGGTAATGGCCGGTGTAATCGAGTTGGCCATTCGCAGGCAACAAGAAGGCAGGCAGTGTGGTTGAAAGAAACGTCGTTCGATCCTGTTGTGTGTGATCAGCCGTCGCAAAAAAGAAAGTTTTGTCTTTGATAATCGGTCCGCCGATTGAAGCAGAGCCTTGCTTCAAGGCGTCTGGAATATCCACCGGGTTGATTGCCGTTAGCGTCGTAGGCGTAACGCAACTGGGAACGGACGGCGGACAGAATCCTTTGGTTGAAAATGTCTTTGCCTGCCAATCGCCGGGACGCGCCATAAACAGCACTTCGCCATGTAAATTGTTTGTGCCTGACTTTGTCACCAGATTTATCGCAGGCCCGGAAGTCC
>CAZXHW010000545.1:0-5908 GCA_964639915.1 uncultured Heliomicrobium sp. | reverse complement strand
CGTTGACCGAAAACTGTCCTGGCGTGACCAGATTCGACGGCGTGATGACGACGCCAGGCGAAAGCTCGACCAGCGTCTGAAAGCTGCGCCCGTTGAGCGGCTGATTCTCGACGAACTGGCGATTGACCAGCGTCGCCACCGCAGGCGCTTCGCTGACCAGCGAGGCTTCGGTGATGGTGACGGTTTCGCCGACCTGCGCAACTTTCAACTGAATCCTGATCGAACTCTGATCGCCAACGTTGAGCGCCACATCAGGCAATTCCGCCGTGGCGAAGCCGGTGCGCTGAACCTTGATTTTGTAGCGGCTCGGCAGCAATTGCGGCACGATGAAAAAACCGTCGCTGTTGGTGGTCGTCTGTCGCTCCAACTGCTTTGCCAAATCGGTGACGACGACGGTCGCACCGGCTACGACAGCGCCGGTTTCGTCGGTTACGGTTCCCGTCAATGTCGCCGTCGCCGACTGGGCAAAGATTGTCTCGACCGAGCCGATCAACAGTAAAACAATCAGCAGATTTCGCAGGGTTGTGGGTGTAATGATTCTAAACATAGGGCCTCTCTTTCTAGGGTTTTGTGCGTTATTGCGATTTGAGTAACTTTGTTTACTTGCTGCTGGAGCTTTGTTGATCGGTCTCGTCCATCGCAGAGCAGGCTGTTCGCCTAAACTTACCGGGATAAAGGCGCAGCCCGGTTCTGACTCAGTTCTTCTTCTCCGGGCTGGTCGCAGCCGGTCGTCGCGGACTGCTTGTATGCCAATGCACGATCTGCCAGCCGTTCGCGCCGTGCTGTAAGATCGCCGTCCCCATACCGCCGCCTTCGACGTGGCGTTCTTTTATATCGGCGGAGATGGTGTACTTGAACGTCGTCCAGGCCGAATGGCCGGACAGGTTCACTTTAATGTCAGTGAGCGCGTACTTGACGTTCTTCATCTCTTTCAACTCAGGCCCGAGATGATGATCGCGGTAATCGGCCCAGCCGTAATTCGCATGCCCGTTCTCGATCACCGTCACCGTTTCATCCTTCGACCAGAGTTTCTCGATGGCGGCCAGGTCGCCGCGCTCGACAGCGGCGGTGTATTGCGTCAGCACGGCGCGCACTTCGGCTTCGCTATTGCTGCCGGCAGCGGCTTTGGCTTGCGTATTGGCGCTGGCAGGCGCATTGCCATGTTTGTGGGTTTCCTGCGCGAGCACGCGCAATCCCCCAAGCAGGCTAACGGCCAGCAACACGATTCGAATGCAGTTCTTTGTCGTCATAACAGTGGCCTCCATGAAAGAAGCGGCGCAATCGGCCAGACTGCGCCGCGCTGGGTTGATGCGCTGCCTGCTTACTCGACGATCAACGTGCCTTTCAGCATGTTCATCCCGCAGGCAAAACTGAGTTCGCCTTTTTCCTGTGCGGGCAATTCGACCAGTACTGTCTGCCCGACGGGCAGCTTCGCGCTGATTTTCAGTTTGGGGAAAACCACTGTCCCACCGCAGTTTTCCTCATCCGTGCGCGTGAACGCGAGCTTGACCGGCTGGTCGGCTTTGACGGTCAGTTTGGCGGGCGTATACCCATCCTTGCTGACCGTGATCTTGATCGCGTCGGCGGGAATTTCGGCCTGATGCTGGCTGTGATCGGCAGGGACAGCGGGCGTCTTGCCTGCTTTGACCATCGCCATAATCTGGTTGTACTTCTCCTCCGGCAGCACGCGGACCAGGTTCATCATCCCTTGCAGTGACGCTGTCCAGCCCGGCGCGAGTCCCCAAGTCTCGGGTTTCACCACGTCATCATCCACAATCATCATCATCAGATCGTCTTGCGGGTAGCCGGGGACTTTCTTCTTGTCCTCTTCAGACAAGACAACGGCAGTGCGCTGTTTCTTGACCAGCGTCATCTTGCACTTTGGACACGAGCCGGCTTTATTCGAGACGACTTCCGGGTGCATTGGGCAAGCGAAGATTTCCTGCGCCTGTTGTTTCACCAGCGTCATCTGGCACTTGGGACACTTGCCCTCTTTGTCGGATTTCACTTCGGGGTGCATCGGGCACGAATACAACCCGCCTTGCGTGGCGAGCGGAACTGGCAGCGCCGCCTTTTGCCCAACCGCGTGCGACGCGCTTTGCTCGGCGGTCGTCATTGCCATGCCGCGTCCAAAACCCGGCCCGAAGTCTTCGCTTAGGGCATGGCCTTTCGTCAGCATGCCCATGCCATTTTCCATGCTTAGCCCGGTTTGCGAGCCGCTGCCGTGCGACATTGCCATCGGCCCGACCATCGAGACCATCTGGTTCATCATGTGGTGGGGCATGTGGCAATGCAGCATCCAGTCGCCTTCGTATTGCGCGACGAATTCGACGTCGCGCGCCTGCGCCACGCCGACAATGACCGTGTTGCCCGGATACCACGCCGATTCAGGCACCCGCCCGCCTTCGGTGCCGGTCACATAAAACTGCATCCCGTGCAGGTGTATCGGGTGATGATCCATGCCGAGATTGACCAGCCGCAAGCGCACGCGCTCGCCTTTCTTCACAAGCAACGGTGTGGTCGCAGGTGCCGCTTTGCCATTCATCGTCAGCCAGTTGAATTCCATTGAGAACGTGTTTGGCACGTCGTTGTTCGGCAGCAGCGCCCACTCTTGCAGAATGATGCCGTAATCCTTGTCCACGCGCGGCGTGTGCGGCGTTTTGGGATGGATGACGAACATGCCGATCATCCCCAGCATCTCCTGCATCGCGCCGTGCGAGTGATAGAAGTACGTGCCGTTCTGATTGACCGTGAATTCGTAAATGAACACGCCGCCCGGTTCGACCATTGGCTGGCTGATGTACGGCGTACCGTCCATTTCGATGGGAATTTCCAGGCCGTGCCAATGCACCGTCGTTGGCTCCGGCAGTTTGTTCTCAAAGATAACGCGCACGCGGTCGCCTTCAACAACTTCGATCATCGGCCCCGGCACGCTGCCGTTGTAGCCCCAGGCCCACATCTTGCGCGGCGGCCCCATGTGGGTTTTGGGCATGATCTCGCAATGCACCACTTCGGCGCGCAGATTGAAGACCTTCACGTTGCCGTCCATCATGTATTCCAGCTTCGGCAAATCGGGCGTATGCACTGGCACATACTGTCCAGCCGGCTGCTTCGCTTGTTCGGCCATCATCTTCGCGTGATCGTGGGCGGGCGGCGCGGCAGGCTTGTCCGTTTTGGGGCTGTCAGCCTTTGGCTTCTGTCCCGGCATTTGGTGGCCTTCGTGTTGCGCCGACGCCGTTTGGTTCAATACCAAGCCGGCGCCAAGCAGGCTCGAAGCCTGCAAAAACTTTCTTCTCATCCAGTTCATATTTTCCATTGCAGTAACTCCTCAAATAAAAACGTAACTTCTCCCTCAATCACGGTCGTTGACATTGGCCGGATTGCCGCCTTCCATTGTCATGCCACCGGGCGCATCGAGCGCCCCGTTAAGCAGATAGCCACGCAGCAACACTGCGTTCTGCCAAGTGTTTACCAGCGCCTGCACATACTCGACACGCACTTGAAAGAGCGTACGCTGTGCGATCAGCACTTGCGGATAAGCCGCCGCCATCGCGCGAAAGTTGGCGCGATACAGATCGTAAGCGCCCTGCGCCTGCGGGACGATTTGCTTCTCGTACTGCGTCGCCACACGCAGGGCATTCAAATATGTGCGATATGCGCTGGCGAAACGCGCGCGCAGCATCAACTCGACGCGCCGAACCTCACGCTCGGCCATATCCAATTCGGCGCCGGCAGTCGCAATTCCGCCTTGATTGCGATTCCAAAGTGGAATGCGCAATCCGACCTCGACCGAAGCCTCCGGCCCAGTGCGCTTGGCGTTGGGAATTTCTCTTTCGAGCAACTCGCGGTTGTAGCCGAAGCCGCCGCGTAAAAAGAGATCAGGCGCGATTTCGGCTTTGGCGCGCGTGAGCGAAGCTCGGGCGCGTTCAACGCCAGCGCGCGCGCGTTTCAGTTCCGGGCTGTTGGACAGCAGGCTGGTCAGCAGTTCTTCTTGATTGAGCACGGGCAATCCTTTCTCCAACTCGCCCATCAGGCGCGTGGGTTTGAGAAACGGATTGCCGATGACAGCGGCGAGTTCCTGCCAGACTTGATCGCGATCGTTCTCCGCCATAATCAAATCCAGGTCTGCGCGTTCGGCTTCAATCCGAATCTGCGCCGCGTCAGGCCGGTCAGCCTGGCCGACGTTGAATAACTCGCCCGTCGTCTTAACTGCGTCCCGCGCCAGCTTGGCCAGTTGCGTGCGGACTTCGACCAACTCCTGCGCGCCGCGCGCTTGGTAATAAAGCACGCGCACGGCATTCAGGATGCGCTGCCTCTGCGCAACGGCGTCCTGCTCGGCCTGGTTTTTCTCTTGAGCAAAAATCGCGCGACTCTTGCCGAGCTTACCGCCGAGCGGAATCGTCTGTTCAATAAAGCCAAGGTGTTCGCTCTTCTCACCAATTGCACGAAAAGCGAGTTCTTCGCCGGCATAGCCGATAATCGGATTCGGCATCAATCCAGCCTGCACGCGGCGGCCTTCGGCGGCGCGGATTGCAGCTTCGGCCTGAGCCAGCGTGGGGTTTCCCTCCAATGCCATTCGCTCAAGGTCTGTAAGCGTCATCGGCTGCCCTTGTGGCTGACCTTGGTCTGGTGGATTTGCGATTTGTGGCTGGGAGGTTTGAGCAGGCGTCAAAGCTGGCGTCTGTGCCAACGCCTGTAGCTGCCCTGTGAGTATTAGCAGTAATAGGGCGGCGGAAATCGCGCGGGATAAATCGATTTTCGTGTAATTAAAAAACTCCACGCGCAGAAAGATAAAGTGCATGCCGTGATTCTCCTTTTGATCATTCACTTAGTCGTCAGATTGCGAGTACACAACAACCTATGTGTAGGCTCTTTCCAGCCTGTTTCAGCGATTCAGACGAACGGCAGAGTTAAATTCGCAGGACGGATCGTTGCGGGATGCGCGGCGGCGATCTGAGTGAATCCCAGATCTCGATGTCAGACACAGATTGATTTGCCAGCGGGGTAGTGAAAGGTTCATAGACAACCTGGGGGAGGTGTAGAGAAACGACAGCAGACAGCGAATTCCTGACAGGGAGCATTACTGCCGCTTCAGGATCTGCGCAATTGTGCTGATTGTTTGTTGGTGGCTGCGGCAAATGATGATTTGTGGCGGATTGTGTCTGATGACAATGATTCGATATATCTTCCTGTTCAGCAGAGGAAGCGGTCCGCGTCGCCAGACAATCAGAAAATACACAAATGGCGCTGCACAACTGCATGAAGAGCAACGCTGCGCTCAAGAGTGCCGAAACAGCAATACTGGATTTGTACCGAACCGTTTGCATCTCAGGTTTTGAAGTCTGTACTACGGAATCTGGTAATCAATAATGGACAGGCACGAAGACCTGACGTGAATCAGTCTCATCTTGCGAGCAAACCCCAAGCCATAACGCGCGCGACGCAACACCCTGTTCAGACTTGAAACCCAGCTTGTTCAGCAAAAGAACCATGGCGTTCCAAATGATTGAGCAACAAGACATTCCCTTGTCACCTTAGCTGAAAGGTGGAGTTGGATATTGCAGAAGTAGCAACCCTTTGGTGTTGACCACGAAAGCTATTGAAACCTTAAGTGCTGGATAACAGACTATTCCGTGTCTGAAAACAGACATCACTGCCGGACAACTGAAGTTGAAGACTCGCTTTGGCCACCTTGCCCGGCGTACATATACTTGTCGCTGAATTGCTCGCGGGTTGGGAATAATTGAGAAGCCGCTGGTGATTTACCGGTTGACAGCGCGGGCTGTGCTCAGGTACTTATGAGGGCGTTATGTTGATACGTGTCGCTGCATTACTGATGGTTCTGCTCTTCGCTGGCCAGGCGCTGGCGGGCGGAATTGCGTGCGGCATTGACGCTCTCAGCAATGGT
>CAZXHW010000544.1:5679-5918 GCA_964639915.1 uncultured Heliomicrobium sp. | reverse complement strand
CTGCTTTCGAGCGTGTCGTTCTCAACGGCGTGGGGCTCCAGAACTTGAGCCTCTGCTCGCACCAGAGTTCGATTCCCAGTCCTTAACAGTTCATTGCTGATGTCAGCGATTTTGCCCATAGATTGAGTACCTGGCACAGAATAGTCATCCACTGTCATGGGAAAGTGGCTTCAATTAAATAATGATTTGCTGTTTAAAAGTGTCTGGGAGTGAGAATGAAATCCAAGTAACGCGTCTCG
>CAZXHW010000544.1:0-5669 GCA_964639915.1 uncultured Heliomicrobium sp. | reverse complement strand
GTGATCTAACTCTCAAAAACGGCGATAGCTTACAAAACCCTTCTTAGGGTTGCAATCATTTATGGAGAAAGCCGCTGTGTGACAATGGTATATGCTGCTGGTATACTGCTTTTGCTTATGATGTTGGAGGAACTATTGAGGCTTTATTGCCTAAAATTTCAAAAAACTTTGCTGATCACGCGAATGTCAGCGAACAGTTAGGTTTCCGACAACGTATCATCATCGTCTTAAATAGCTATAGCCAAAGGGCTGTGGCAGGTAAAACCACGCGGATAACTTTTGTAGTCCCGCGACGCCAACGAAGCTGTAAGTTGCGCATGTCCCAGAAAGTTCCGCCCCATCGTTCTTCAGGAGAATACCAAAACCATGTGGAATCGTCTTAAGAGGCTGTTTCGTTCGATCTTTGGGTGATTAATTGATAGCGCCGAAGACCCTGAATTGATTCTTCAGCAGTTGATGCGCGATATGAACGACGAAGTGCCAAAGATGCGCGAGAACGTCTCTCAGGTGATGGGCGCGGAAAAGCGATTGGGAATGGAAATCCAAGCCAATCAAACCAAAATCACTGATCTTGATAACAAGATCAAAGCGGCAATCCGGCTTGGGAAAGATGACATCGCCGCTACCCTGATCGGCGAAATGAAAGTTGTCCAGCAGATGCTGGCCAACAATCAGCGCAATCACGAATCGGCCAAAATTGCGTCGGCCAAAGCCAAAGAGTATTTCGACAACTACCTTGCTAATATTAATCGCCGCACCATTGAGGCCAAGCAATTGCTCGCCGCCAGCAAAAACGCACAGTTGCAGGAACGGTTGGCTTCTACGATGGCCAGTTTTCAGATGGGAGATACCTCTCAAACTTTTGATGACATGAGAGAAAAGATCGCCAATCGTTCAGCAGCGGCTGAAGCACGTGCCGAACTGGCGTCAACCAGCCTGGATTCGCGGATGCAAAGTGTCGAAAAAGAATTGGCGAACATCGAAGCTCAAGACATGTTGCTGGCATACAAACAACAGATGGGGTTGGCTGCGCCGGCTGCGACTCCCGCGCTTGGCGAAGGCGCGCCATCGGTCAATGCGGATCGAACCTTGGGCGCGGCTGATTATCTGCCTCAGGAGCGCAAACTCACTGAGTAGCAAAGGCTTAAGTGGTTCGCGTTGCATCTTTTGACGGCGAACCCAACGATTTTATGGAGTTCAAAATCTCCTACATTAAAGAAGCCCTGAAAGAGCCGGTTAACATCGGTGGCTTGCTGCTGTCTTGCGCAGCAGCAGCATACTCTGCGACAACCGGTTTCTTAGAACCAACATGGGTGTTGGCAGGAGCGCTGATTGCCGAAGGTGCGTATTTGGCAACAGTTCCTGCTTCCAGCCTTTACCGCAAAATCGTTGATCGCCGCTCCAGGCACTTGTTGGACGACCATCGCCGCAAACAGCGGATGGAGTTGATCAAACAGTTCGACCCGCGCGAACGCGAAGCAGTCGAGTATTTGAGCTGGATGAAAAATCAGATTGCCAGCAACTACAAGAAATTCGCGCGCATCTCGGATGAGCCGCCACAGATTCGCGAGCTTGACGCCACATGGGAATCCTTCGTGGACCTCCTGGACGAATATCGGCGGCGCAAAAATCATCTGAAGACAATCAACCGCCAGGCAGTTGAA
Source organism: uncultured Heliomicrobium sp. (assembly GCA_964639915.1). Lineage (GTDB taxonomy): Bacteria > Acidobacteriota > Blastocatellia > RBC074 > RBC074 > RBC074. The sequence continues at coordinate 4,005 of CAZXHW010000544.1, read as the reverse complement.
AATCAACTGCGCACGGCACAGCGGAACCTGCAATTTGCCGAACCGGAAACACGCGTCCTACACGAAAAGAACGTGGAAATTTTGCAGCGCCGCTTGCAAACATTTGATGACATTGAACGCAGCGTCAAACGTGTCGAAGCCCAATTGCAGATGATTGAAAACTTCTTTGGCCTGGTAAACGATCAGGTCGTCACAATGCCCACGCCGGAGCATATTCTTTCAATGGATTTCGATTCCCTGCTTTCATCCATCGAAATGACCAAAGAAATCTTGCAGCAAACCGCGCCGATTATGGGCCAACTGGACTCTCTCAACAGAGAAGTTTCACCCGTTGCTCGCCCATCCCTGGTCGGTGAACGACGCTAGTTATTTTGTTGGCAACGCGAAGCTGGGTTTGCCACAACGGTTGAAGTTAAAGCGCTGAAATTCATCCTGTGCCTTTCGCGTTGTCCCTCACGCAATTCTCACTTTGGAGGTATCAAAGCAATGACACATTTTCTTCCTCGAACTCTAAGTTCCAAAATCACATTCTTGTTGGCAGCCTTTCTCATTACGTCAGCCTCTTTTCTGACGGTTACGGCGCAGGACACTGCTCCCAAAACGGATCATTCGCTGGATGGTTTGTCGCAGCGCCCGATTCACGTCACGGCTCGGACATTCCAAATGTCGGCAAAACGTGACAGTTACAAGGACTTGAATGATCAGGTCTTCAAAATGTCAACGGCAAGCCTTGCCACGTATGAGCAATGGCTTAACACGTTCAAAAAGCTTTATCCGGAATTTGAGATTGATCTGCTGAGAGCGGATTACAGACGAGTTTATCGCACCTCGAAACCAGCCACGATTTCGCTGGTCAAACAAAAGGATGGACGCGACATTGAAGTCCAGCTTTTTGGCGCGCAAAGCTACGGAGACGGAGTGACGCCAGGCACAACGCTGGTTCCTGAAATTGCGCTTCACTTCCCCGATGAACGCGCACACAAACCACTTGGGTTCTCTATTCATCCACTGGAAGTCGAAAGCGGCAAAACATATTTCTTTGCGGTCAGAAATATGAAAATGTCTTCGACAGATTTTGCCAACTTCGTGCGGCCCAATGCGCCAGTGGAAAAGTTTGACGGCAAAGACATCTATCTGATTTTTGCATTTACGGTTGATCTGGATACCACAGCAACTCCGGCCCGCTTGATCAACGAGCAGCAGTCCGTTGCATTCCAGGAGCAAGCGACCAAGAAGATTATGCCGGAAGTGCCTGCCGAACTTCGCAATGGAGGATTTGGTGGCAACACGCGCCTGCGCGTGGAAGTTTCACCGAATGGCAAAGTATCCAGCGCGGATGTTCAATACTCGACTTTCCCCGAAATCAATAAAGTCGCAATTGAAGCGGCAAAAAAATGGGAATTTCCAAAATCCCTATTTGAGTCTGACAAAAATCCCATTACCTGTTTTATTACATTCAACTTCCCCACGCAGCCGCCCCCCCCTAAGGCGACTTCATCAAATTCAGAGAAGTAATCAACTCGCGGCAGTTGAATAATGAGAAAGCGATTGGCGGCATCTTGCTGATCACTCATTATTCAACAGCCAAAATTCCATATTCCAAAGTGCCCTCGTGGCGCCAACGACTGAGGATGAGCTTATGTCGAAACCGGCGCAAACACTTGCCGCCCCGGAACGTTTACCCGGATGGGCTGAAGAAATCGTCCGCAAATACAGATCGGGCGAAGCCAGCCACTTCCTGCTGCACCACAATATTTATGACCTGACGCGTGCCCGAAGCGGCTTTGTTTCGCTGCTCGCCTTTCTTCAGCAGGAACTTCTGGGCAACAAACGTGCTCTGCTTTATAACCGCAGCGAAGGAATTACCTTTGATTCCGACGAAACCCTCAGGGCATTTGTCGCCCATCAGCGTGTGGCCGACCCGCTAATCAACGCCAAAACCGCCGCGCAGTTGCCCGCAGACCCTGCGCGTGCGCTGCCAATGATCGAACGGTTTCTTTACTTTTCAGACAAGAACGCCATCGTCATCAACTTTCTGGAAACGATCTTTCCAGCCGCCAGTGTTGGCCACCTATCAGGTGAAGACCGCAATTCGCTGGTGGCAATCCAGCGTTGGCTGACGACTCCGCGCTTTACGGATTCAGACAACCTGGTAATTCTGGTCGCTGAAACGCTTGCTGACGTTCATCCATCGGTGCGGGAAAATTCCAGACTGGCCAAAATCAAGATTCCCTACCCGGATGAAACCCAGCGGCTGGATTACATCAAGGAATTCCTCGGCGCATATCCGATTGAGAAAATCGAAATGAGCCAGGAACAGCTTGCCGAACTGACATCGGGATTGAATCTGGTTCATGTGCGTTCATTGCTTTGTGCGGCAAGAGAATCCGATGACGGGCTGACGTTCAGCGATGTCAGGCTGAAGAAGAAAGAGATCATCGAAACCGAATGCGCAGGCTTGATTGAATTTGTCGCGCCACGACATGGCCTGGATTCCGTAGGCGGAATGCGCGAAGCCAAAGAGTACATGCGCGACATCGCCGAAACTATCAAGCAAGGCAATGGCGAAGAAGCGCCGATGGGCATTCTGATTTGCGGACCGGTAGGAACAGGCAAAACCTTTTTGGCCGAATGTTTCGCCAAAGATTGCGGATTGAATGTTGTCGAATTCAAAAACTTCCGTGACAAATGGGTGGGTTCAACGGAAGCCAATCTGGAAAAAATCCTCAATCTGTTGCAAGCCCTGTCTCCAATCGTTGTGTTGATTGATGAAGCCGACGCGGCATTGGGAACCCGCGAAATGGATGGCGATAGCGGCGTCAACCAGCGTGTCTTTTCCAAGATCGCCGCAGCCATGAGCAACACCGCCAATCGCGGCAAAATTTTGTGGATCCTGATGACTTCGCGCCCGGATCGTTTGCCAATTGACCTGAAGCGGCAAGGCCGCTGCGAAGAGCATATCGCGCTGTTCTACCCAGAAACGCCCGAAGAACGCCGGGAAATTGCGGAAGTGATGGCCGCCAAAAACAAAATTGACCATCAGATCACCAACTGGGGGCCAATCATCAACAGCCAGCTTCACTTGTCAGGAGCGGACATCGAATCCATTTTGATTCGCGCTCGTCGTATTGCCCGGATCGAAAAACATGAAAAAGTAACGCAGGAAGACCTGGCGTTTGTGGCTTCGGAATTCACTCCGGCGCGAGACGACCTGGCGGTTGAGTATCAGGAACTGGTCGCCGCCCGCGAAGCGACTTCCAGAGCGATGGTTCCCATTCGCTTCCGTTCCATGACCAGCGCCGAAATTGCGCGACGACTGGAAATGCTCAGACCGTTGATTCGTTGACGGCCGCGACGGTGTCACCGGCTCCACTCAATTCGCCGGATCGCAACCGGAAATTGTTTTTCAGCCGGTCGCGCTTCATGCCAAATCATTGCGTTGCCTTCGGCGTCGGCAAACGCAAAGGCCAGCGGTGCGATTCCCGGCGGCGTCAAGTTGACGACTGCTGTAGCCGCAATCCCTTCCCGCGAAAATCGTTGCGCGAAAATTTGCGCGCCGCCAATTTCAGCTTCCGACCAAATCAAAGCCAGTTCTTCGCCAGATGCGCGAAAATCAAACGTCAGGATTTGCGTGCGCGACACAGCAAGTGTTTGCGCTTTTTGCACTTCGCCGACAAAGCTAATTTTGGCAACGCGCAATTCCGCGCCTTCAGGCTGATTTTCTCCCAAGCAAAAATAATATCCATCGCCATCAACAGACAGAACGGGCCGATTGATCATCCAGCCTTTTTGCCGCAGAAGCTCAACCTGAGAGCCGCTCAACCCATTGGCCGAATCCCACAGTTTGGCCAGCACTACGCCGCCCTGTTTCTGGTAAACGATGACGGCTTTCCCACCTTGCGCAGCGATGCTCGGAGTTCCCAGCTTTTCGTTCTCGCGTTCGGTTTCAGCAACGGTCATTGCCGAAGGCTGCAACGGACGGCCATCGTTTCTCAACTCAATCAT
>CAZXHW010000543.1:0-5926 GCA_964639915.1 uncultured Heliomicrobium sp. | reverse complement strand
GCCTGGACCGATGGAAGGCATGGGCCGCCAATCGTCCGGGTCCTGGCCCTGTTGTCGGGCTGACACTGATTGAAACCGGAACCAAGTATTCTTCCGCTCCTGCTGTCGCCTTGAGCGGAGGCGGCGGCACTGGCGCAGCCGGAGTCGCCACCATTGATAACGATGGCTCGATTGCTTCGCTGACCTTGACCAGCGGCGGTTCCGGCTACACGGCTCCGCCTTCTGTCAGCTTCACTGGCGGCGTAGGCATTGGTGCGACGGCGGAAACGCAAATCAGCGCTCCGTGGATCGCGCATTTGGTCACGCTGGAAGGGTTTGAAGATTATTTGACCGATGCGCCGAACTGGCCTGCGGGAATCAACCGCGTTCGTTTGGTGTCGCTGTATAGCTGGAATTTTACCTGCTTTTCGGAAACCGGCGATTTTCGCGATCTGGCTCTTAACCTGATTAAAGGGCAGGCAGCCGGTGGCAAAGGTTTGTTGCTGCGGTTGCCTGTCAGTCCCTTGCAGCAAATTCCCGGCTCCCCCGAAGCCCTGGTTCAGCAAACCCTCAATGAAGGTTATTCGGCGCTGGCTTACGATACGGCCATTGGCGACCACACCTTCGCCTGGTACCGCGGTCCGTTATCACCTCTGCCGTGTCCGCTGTTTTCAGGCATTAACGGATATGACAGCGCGGCGGCAGCGACCATTTACGATCAAGCCAACGGCCTTTTTGATCAGTCTTATGCTGCGGCTTGGCAAATGGGTCGTTTGCTGGCGCTGGCCGATGCCGCGTTTGGATCGAAGCTTTTGCAGTGGCGTCGCAGCGGCACACAGCGTACGAATTTGTTGCTGGAACGCCTGAATTCGCCAAAGTTAAAAGCCCTGACAAAAGACACTCCGCTGACCTCTGCGCATTTACATGAATTGTTGAAACCGGACCTTGTTTCGTCTTCGATGATGAACCGCCTGACGAGCGCCTTCACTGCCAACAACGCGTCACGAATTGCGCAAACGACCTTGCCCACGAACGGCGCAATCAATGAAGGAAAACAGTCCGCACCCAAAACGAACCACGTCACGGCGCTGAAAACCCTGTTCGCGCAACCACACGTGCAGGATTTTCTGGCAGAGCTTCACCAGCAGGATTTACAGGACTCAGATTCGCCGCTGGTATATATCCAAAACTGGCTGGCGGAATTGTGCCTGCTGTATGGTGTGCCTTTTACCAACCTGATTCCGGACGCGCGGATGCTGCCGCCCGAATCGCTACGGTTCTTTTACGTGGATCCCAATTACGTGGAAGCGCTGGTGAGCGGCGCACTGAGCATCGGCTTGCAAAGCAGCCGCGAAAGTTTGTGGCAGGCTTCTGCCCGGCCTGTTTTGCGCACAGCGATGGCCCGTGCTCTTCCTTCCATTCGAGCGAAAAAGGCCAGGCGCGCATTGGCGGCGACGGATTCTCCTGCGCCTCCTATTTCGACGACAATTGCCGGTTTGTTGTTGCGATCTTCCATGGTTGCCGACTGGCCGGGCTTGGAAGTGCGCGGATATTCCGATGCCGCAGGCACGCAGCCACTGACGCTTCTGCGAATGGATCGTCTGGCGCCGGATGTGTTGCTGTGTCTTTTTCCCAGCGCGCCCGGACGCGTGGAAATCAGCGAACCGAAAGAAGGCCTGGCCTTCGGTCACGAGGACAATTATCTGGTTGACCTGCGATGGGTCACGGATGATCACCCCATCGGCGACATCATTCCGGGGAAAACAGCAACCATCAACACTTACTTTCGCAGCCCAGGGCCAGGACCTGTGTTGAGCGTGAAAGACTGGCAGCCGTACCTGCAAGCGCAACTCAACGCCGCTTATGGCAACGGCAACATCACGCTTGGCCCGGCGGATTTTGCCATCCAGATGGTGCGCGCTCCTGAAAAACTTGTTTTGATCAACACGCCAGAGTCTGCGGAGGAAACAAAATAATGCCGACCAATACAGACTCTTTATTGGTTCCGATTGCGGTTGAAGCGCTGGTCGTAAACCACGTCGAACAAACCGGCGTAACCTTTCACCGCTGGGAACTGGAATTCAACAACCTGCAACAGTTCTTGAGTCCGTCGCCGTCTCCTTTTTCCAACCTTGCCAATACGCCACCCGCGCCAGGCGTTCACCTGCACTGGAGTTTGCCCAGAGGATTGACGCGCGGCGAACAGGTGCAGGCCAAAGCGGTTGCGGAAATTTCCGGCGGACAGATTACGGCCATCAATGTGACCATCGCTGGTTATGGATACAACGACCAGCTTCCGCCAATGGTGATGATTACCGGCGGCAATGGCAGCGGAGCATTGGCCACAGCCGTGGTCAAAAACGGCGTCGTGACCGGCGTAACGATCAACAATCCGGGCAGCGGCTTTACGAAAGTCCCGCAAATTACCATCGCGCCCAGCCCGGAATTGAGTTTTCCGCTAGCGCCGAATCGCTGGCTGGTGGTGCGGTACAGTCCCGCTGCAACTGCCAACGCGCCGCGCCCAACGAAAACCTGGCTGCTGCAAAGCGACGCAATTGATGCCAATGCCGATGCGCTGCAATCCAACTCGTTCGTCAATCCGTTTCCCACGCAATCCGGAACAATCGAACCGACGCGGTTGGGAACAAAGCCAATCGTGCTGGAATCCTGGGCCGGAGAATCCGGCGATCCGCAAAAGTTGTTCTTGCGGGCATTAGGTCCGGGCGATGCGACTTTTGCAGCTTACCAACCGGGCGTGGTCAACGTGTTTTCGTTTTACGATTCGATCAATGATCCGCATGCCACTTCACCCGACCCGAACTATCCGAAAGATGCCGCGCAGTTTCCTGAAAATACATTGCTTTCGTATCTGGTCGTTGGCTGGTATTCCGACGCGACGCACGATCCGCTGTACGGCCCCGTTACCGGATGGGACGCGCACGGGTACCCGAATCGCACGCCGTGGAGCGGAGCGGAGCAATGGGACTCTTTGCTTTCGGAACTTGATTGGAGTGTGACGCAAGACAAGGCGCAGCCGGATTATCCTTCGCAAACGATGTATCACGGCTCTGTGTACGGCGTGAATTGGCAAACCACAACGCTGCCGCCCAACGCAGTTCAATCCACTGCGAATATGACCGTCGCAGTGGGACATACGTCCATTGATGCGCTTTCCGCAATCGTCCAGTTTTATGCTGACAATCAGAAGGATGGGCAATTGGAGGCGGAAACGCTGGAAGCCTTTCAGTACAACCTGCTCAAAACCCTGGACAAGGCCGACGGCGAAGCGCAGCTTGATCTGAAAATCCGCGATGCCTGGTTCGGCTCGGCTCCTTCCGGCAGCGTCTGGCAGGTCGTCGCAGTTCAAACCGGTCAATCCGAAACAGGCCAATTGATGCCAGGCACAATCCCGCCGCCGCCACCACTGACGTCGGAGCAGGCTGCGGCATTGGCTCTGCTCAACCGAAACCAGCGGGCATTGGACGAAGCGCGGCAGCAGCTTTATTCCCAGCAGTGGGAACTGTATGCCGCGTGGTGGAAATCGAACCGGTTGGCAAACATGAGTCCGGCAGATTCACAGAACATCAATCAATATCTGCCTCAGCGTTATCAACTGCCACAGATTCAACAGCTCCTGACTACCAATTTGTCACCCAGTAACTCTTCCGGGCTGTTTGCTCAGGTCGTCAAGCAGCAATCGCAGGTAGCCCAACAAGCGGAAACGCTGCCCGATCCAACCAATGCGCAAAGCATTCTGGATTACGCCACAAACACGCTGAAACTTGATCCCACGAAGCTGCAACTGAAACCGGTGCCTGCCGCAAGTTATTTTCAGCCAGTTGATCCTGTGGTGCTGGTTTCCGGCATTAACACGTCGGCGAAACAGGGCACGCTAGATGGCGGCACGGTGTTTTGTCGCTTCACGGATCAGACCGTTACGGGCGTGAACGTCGCCGGGCAAACGCAACCGGTTACTGCCGCAACAGGCGGACTCACCAAAGTCATTCCTGCGCCGACAAATCCACACTTGCCGCCCGCTGTTTCCGGCGGACTCGCCTCGCTGTTTGTCGAAACATTTTTTGTGGATCAAGCCAACGCCGCAACCATCTTTCAGGTTGGACTGAATTCCAATGACCAGCAAGCCATCAACCAGTTGGCCGCTGCCATGCTTGCGCAAACCGCACAGGTTGCCGCAATTCCAACATCGTTAAGCGCAAACTTTGCATACACCAATTGGAGCGGGCAGCCCTGGTCGCCGCTGTATCTGGAATGGGATGTGACGTTTTACCCGACGGTGCAGAGCACCAAGGTCAATCGCGACAACTGGGCGTTTGAACCGGTTGTTGCAACCGATCCGCCAACAATCAATCAGCAACCCTGCTGGAGTTTTGATGGCACGGACTATGACTGGTATGGCGGTTTGCCCTCGATTTCACAGAATTACATTGGGCGCACCTTTCTGACGCCGCAGGCGACTTATGTTCTGATTGCCAAGTTGCGAAAATATTTGAAAGACAATCCGAATGCGGAATTGCAGGCGGTGGAAGCCCTGCTGGACAAAATCGGCGACTGGAATTTTCTCTCGCAACGACTGAGCGGATTAATAGATCAATTCATCATGCGCGATCTTGACCAAAGCCCTCCGCCGGATAGCTCCGTGGCGCAACAGGTGGGCGAACAATATCGCGCGACCCCCGATCCAACCAAAGGCATTCAGGATCTGGATTTCGACGGCGGCACGCCCTTTTTCTTTCCGGTGTACGGCGGCTTTCTGAAATTCAATCAACTGATTGTCGTGGATTCGTTTGGACAGGTTGCGGATTTGATGCAAGCAGGCGGTAACCTTGGCACAGGCGTGCCTTGGGCACCGGTGCGCGGTCGCGGACTGTCTCCATTGGCCAATTCACAAATCTCGCAGCCGTCGGAATACATCAGCCTGTCGCCACAATTGGCGCAAGGCGGACGGCTGAACTTCCGATTCTTTTCCGCGACGGACGATTCCCAGGAAACGGGTCTTTGGCCGGACGCCAATCCTGTTTGCGGCTGGGTGTTGCCCAATCATCTGGACGGCGGATTGGCCGTTTATGACGCAGCGGGCAATGCGCTTGGCGAATTGGTGCCGCTGATGAACACCGAAGGCGCGCTGGATGTGCGCTGGCTTCCCGCACCGGACAGCCCTGCGTCGGTCAGCGATCCGAGCAAAATCGCCAACTCGCATTTGAGCAAATTCGTTTCCGCGTTAACCGGCACCACGGATCAGGGGCGCAGTTTCAGCGCGCTGTTGCAGGTAATTGACGAAACACTCTGGACGATTGATCCGCTGGGAAGCCGCGCGGATGCCAATCTTTCGGTGTTGATCGGACGCCCGCTGGCGCTGGTGCGTGCAGGACTGCAAATGGAAACCATGGGCGCGACGGTTCACAACCAAAGCTGGCTGGACACGTTGCTGAACGAAACTGCGGGTGTTGAAAACTTGAGCTTCCCTGTGCGGCTGGGCAGTCTGCAACTCTATGACGATGGTCTGTTGGGATATTTTCTGAACGACAGTTACACGACATTCAATTCGGTTCACACGCCTGAAAACTTCCAGTCCGACGGATATCTCAATCCAATCGGGCACAACGGCAACTATCTTTCGTTGCCGCTGAACTATCCGAATTTCACGACGCAATACATGACGCTGCTGCTGGATCCGCGCGGCGATGTTCATGCGTTTTCGTCGCTCTTCCCTGCGCTGACCGTGAGCCTGCCGTCAGAATACTTCGTTCAGGCGCTGCCGCGTTTGTCTGTAACGTTTCGCACCGGCCCCGTATTGTCGGATGTTGCGGAAATGCGCTTGCCTTATCCAACCGAGAAAAACGGCACCTGGTCATGGATTCAGCGCATCGGGCCAACTCCACCCGATTGGTCCGATCCTTCCGGCTGGCAGGTAAGCAATATCGTCAAA
>CAZXHW010000542.1:0-5933 GCA_964639915.1 uncultured Heliomicrobium sp. | reverse complement strand
GCAGCGGCATAACCCTCCTGCGCTGGAAGCAGAACAACGCGCCGCCAGTTTGAATATCGTCGAAATCAATTTTCCGGAAGTCGAAGCGCGTCAACAGGCGGCCCGCTGTTTGCGGTGCAATATCAACACGGTGTTTGACACTTCCACCTGCATCGCTTGCAACGGCTGCGTGGATGTTTGCCCCGAAAACCTGATCAAACTGGTTGGATTGGATCAGCTTCGCCAGGACGCGTTCCTGATGAAGTTGGCTTCGGAATCGGCAGGAATTTCGGCAGAGGACTTGCAAGAATACAGCAATGAAGAATTGCAGGAACTTGGCGCAATTATGTTGAAAGACGAATCCACGTGCATTCGCTGCGCGATGTGCGCTTCGCGCTGCCCAACGCAGGCGATCAAGATGAAGAGATTCGATTTTTATCGGGAATGCGTGACGATCAACGCGCCGAATCCGAAGATCAAACAGCACAGTTATTCGCCGTTTGTGCAGATTTCCGCAGATTAAGGTGGTTCAAGTGGGGAAATCTCCCCGAATGGCGATAAAAACAAGGCGATGTCGGCAATCGAGTTTTCAATTATTTTCGGTCTTGGTCTGGTCAGCAGCCTGCACTGCATTCAGATGTGCGGACCTGTGGTTGTTTCATTCAGCCTATCCTTAAGCCATCGTAAAGCAAGTCAGCAAGCATTCGCACATTTGGCCTATAACGTAGGGAGAGTGGTTACCTACGTTCTCCTGGGAGCAGTTGCAGGCCTGACCGGCCAGGTTTTTGACCTGGCTGGCCATCTGGCAGGTGTTGAAAACATTGTCGCTATTGTCGCCGGTGCGTTGATGATCCTTGCAGGATTGTTAATGCTCGACCTGCTTCCTCACGGATTTCTGCAACGTTTCGATCCGCTTCGTTACACCTCTCAATTCCTCAAACCTTTAGGCAAACGCATTTCTTCACCAACCGTTGCCAGCAAATTTGCGCTTGGCTTGATGCTGGGCTTTTTGCCGTGCGGACTGATTTACGCCGCGTTGCTGAAAGCGATGGCGACGGGCACGGCGCTTGCTGGATCACTAACGATGATGGCTTTCGGACTCGGAACAACTGGAGCGTTGTTTGCGCTCGGAGTTGTTTCTTCAGCTTTCAGTTTGAAGCTGGCGCGATTAAACGCCAGCGGTTGGGGAAGCCGGTTGACCGCCATCAGCGTTGCGTTGCTTGGAGCAGTTTTGGTCTGGCGAGGTGTTATGCCAATGCTATCGGCTCAGGCAGCAACCTGTCATCACTGACTTACTCTTCGTCGCTGACGCGACGAGCAGAAAATCTCGCCTCTTACCGTGGGTTGAAAAACCACGGCTAAATTCAACTGCCGCTGCGCGGCGAAGAGGCGAAAATGAAATCTTGCCTCTTATCGCCTGTTGAGCACTCACGGCTAAATTAAAGCGCTGCCAACGCGGCGAAGAGGCTGAGGCGTTACAAACGAATAAACTTTATGAGCGTCAGCAGCCCAAACTTATCCGCCGAGCGGGGCGTGGCTGGGCAACCCCCTTCAGCGATCAAACCTGTCAATAAACCCGGTGGCAAACAGTTGCCGGTATTACCTGCACAATCCACCTACCATCGTTACCGTCGAATTATTCAGTTCGCCTGCTTTCTGGTTTTTGTGGCGTTGCCGTTTTTCAATCTCATGCGGTTCGACATTCCGCGCCAGCGATTTTTCTTCGCCGGGTATGAATTGTGGATCAACGAATTTGGCATCCTGTTTTTCTCGATGCTGTTTATGTTGTACGTCGTGGCGGCGGCTTCAATGCTGTACGGGCGAATCTATTGCGGGTATTTCTGTCCGCAAATGATCTTCAGCGAAGCTTCGCTGGCGGTGGAAGACCGCATCAAAAAGTTTATCAACAAACGATTCATCAAACTTCCCGCGAAACGGCGTCAATGGATGAGCGCCGCGCTGTTTTATGCCGTGTTGCTGGTGGCGTCGGTGTTTCTGGCATTTGTTTTTATCTCTTACTTTGTCGAACCGCGCGATTTGATCGGGCGATTGTTCGCGCTGGATATTCGCACCGCTGGCGGAATCGCCGGGGCAGCCACCACGCTGATTGTCTTTCTTGATTTCGCATTTGTGCGGCAAACATTCTGCAAGACCATCTGCCCGTATGGGTATTTACAGGGAATGCTCGGCGACAAGGAAACGCTGATTGTTCAATACCGCGACGGCCAGGGCGCTGACAAGGTTTGTATCGAATGCAAAAAATGCGTCCGCGTTTGTCATATGGGCATAGACATTCGCAAATCGCCTTATCAGATTGAGTGCATCCACTGCGCCGAGTGCATTGACGCTTGCGTGGATGTTCTGGGCCGATTGGGCAAGCCTGGTCTGATTCATTATGCCTGGGGCGAAAAAGGCGAATTGGCGAACGACAAACGAACGCCTCTGCTCAGGCGGCTGGGGTTGCGCGATGCGAAACGGGTAATCGTCGCGTTGCTGTTGGTGTTTTATGCTTCCGGGTTGTTCGTTGTGCTTTCGATGCGCGACAACGTGATGGTGAAAATCGCGCCGGTCCGCGCGGAACTGTATCGCCTGGGCAACGATGGAAGGGTTTTCAACAAATTCCGAATGACCGTTGCCAATCGCCAGGGCAAAGACGCAAATCTGACGCTGACGCTGGAAAATTTGCCGGGGGCGCAGATTGAATTGGAACAGCCGCTAAAGCTGAAACCTGCCGAAGAGCGCCAGCTTCAATTTGAAATCTCTGTGCCAGCGCAGGTTTTGCCCCAAGGCGTCAATCATTTCGAAATCGTCAGCCGTGTTGAACCGGATGGCGACACCACGAATACCCCGATGACTTTCATTACTCCGACCGAAAGGAAACCACGATGAGAAAACGAATCGTTAATTACCTGTCCCTGCAGCAAGGAAAGATTTTGACCTTTCTGTTGGGACTGGTGTTTGTGCTTTTCATTGGTATTTTGGTGACGGCGTACATCATTGCCAAGCGCGCAAATCCGATACTTCTGGATGCAACGGGCAAGCCGGTGAACGCGCAAACTGTTAACCCGTACTGACCCCCAGCAATTCAGATGGCAAGCGACGAAAAAGAAAACCTGCGTTGTGACCTTTGCGATTTGGCTATTGGCCGCCATCCTTTCACACGCAGCTTCGACAACAAGGAAAAATCTTTTTGCTGTCTGGGCTGCATGAATGTGTACGCCATTTTGATGGAAAGTGGCGTCATCGCTTCCGGGCAAGATATACGCGAAACGGAAGTCTTCAAGCGTAGTCTGGCGCTCGGCTTAATTGCCACCGGCGGGCAAACCGGGAAAGAAGCTTTGCCGCCAATTCCAGCCGATGCCCAGACGCAGGAAATCTTGCTGCAGGTTTCCGGGATGTGGTGTTCGTCTTGCGCATGGTTGATCGAACACGTGCTGACGAAAGAGCGCGGCGTGGTGTCTGCCGAAGCCTTCTTCGCTTCGGACCTGGTCAAGGTCAAATACTGTCCGCAGTACATGCCACCGGATCGAATCGCGGAACGAATTGCCAATCTCGGCTACAAAGCCAGTCAATGCACTGGCGAAAACGAACTGGCAAATGCCGAACGGCGCGATTTGCTGCTGCGATTGGGCATCGCAGGGTTTTTGTACTTGAACATCATGACGCTGAGCATGACGCTTTATGTCGGCTATTTTGAGCGGATTGCCGAAAGCGTGCAGCGGTTTTTGCCCTTTGTGCTGATGGGATTGGCGACGCCGATCATCTTTTATTCGGCAATGCCAATTTTGAAGCCGGCTTGGCATGGTCTGCGCAATCGCGTAGTCAGGATGGAAACCTTGCTCGGCTTGGGAATTCTGGCGGCGTATTTTTACAGCGCAGCGCAGGCTTATCTGGGCGGCCATGTGTACTTCGACACGGCTTCAGCCATCGTCACGCTGGTGCTGGTTGGCAAGCTGATTGAGCGAAATGCCAAAGAGCAGACTTCGCGCGCAATCACCATGCTGTACCGGATGATGCCGAAGAAGGTGAGGTTGATGGTTTTATCATCTGCTGGTGTCGAAGAAAAGTTTGTTTCTGTTGACGCGTTGAGCGTTGGTGATGTGTTTCTGGTCAAAGCCGGAGAGCGAATTCCGGCGGACGGCGAAGTGATCGAAGGCAATTCGCACGCGGATGAATCCTTGCTGACCGGAGAATCCACGCCGGTTGAAAAAGAACCCGGCAGCCGAGTGATCGCCGGAAGTTTGAATTCCGGCAGCGTCCTGCAAGTTCGCGCGTCCAAAGTCAGGGAAGACACAACGCTGATGCAGATCATCAAAATGGTCGAACAGGCGCTGGGCAGCAAGTCTTCGCTGGAACGCACGGTGGATCGAATCTCGCGATTGTTTGTGCCGGGTGTGGTGGCGATTGCCACGCTGACATTTTTGGTGTGCTGGCTGGGCGGGCTTACGCAACCGGGCGAAGCATTGATGCGCGCTATCACGATTTTGGTGATTGCCTGTCCTTGCGCACTGGGGATGGCGACGCCGTTGGCTTTGACTGCCGCGATTGGCCTGGCTTCCCGGCGGGGCATTTTGGTTGGCGACAGCCGTGTGCTGGAAAACATTCGCAACGTTGATACAGTGATTTTCGATAAAACCGGAACCATTACGGAAGGCGATTTTGCTTTGCTGGAATTCGAGCCAGTTGAATTCACCGCTGAGGCGCAGAGCTTCGCAGAGGTTTCGCAGAGTTCTTCTGTTTTCTCTGCGCTGTCTCAGCGACCTTTGCGCCTCAGCGGTGAAAAGGAATTCGAGGCGCAGGTTTTTGAAGAAAAAGCATTGCGGCTGATTGCTTCGCTTGAACGGTATTCTGAGCATCCGCTGGCGCACGCTGTTGTTAAACGTGCGGAATCTGAAGGCATTGAACTGCTGGAAGCCAGAGAGGTCGAAATTCTCAAAGGAAAAGGCGTAACTGGAATCGTCGCAGGTCACAATGTCTTTGTGGGCAATCGCCATCTTGCTGAAGAGGAAGGCGTTTGGGTTAATTTCTCAGCAGAAATTCGCGCTGAATCCCTGGAGGCAAGCGGTCGCACGGTCGCCTTTTTCGGTTGGGATGGGCAATTTCAGGGATTAATGGGATTAGGCGATCAGGTCCGAGCAGAGGCAAAAGCAGTGCTGGATGATTTCCGGCAACGCAGTATCAAAACCATGATTGTTTCCGGCGATGCCCAGGCAACAACTTCGTATGTGGCTTCGCAAGTCGGAGCAGATGATTTTCTTGCCGAAGCTTTGCCAAACGATAAAACTGCTGTCATCGAACGGTTGCAGCAGCAAGGGCAATTCGTGGCCATGATTGGAGATGGCATCAACGATGCTCCGGCGCTGGCCGCGGCCAATTTGGGGATTGCCGTTGGGTCGGGCGCTGATATTGCAATGAAAGCAGCAGCGATTGTGCTGATGACCAATTCGCTCAGCAAACTTTCTGAGGTGTTTGACCTGGCCAACAACACCTGGCGTGTTGTCCGGCAAAACCTGTTCTGGGCATTTTTCTACAATTCACTTGGAATCACGCTGGCCGTGATTGGCATTCTAAATCCGATTATGGCCGCCGGAGCGATGCTGCTATCCAGTTTGTCTGTGATTGGGAATTCGCTCAGATTGAGCAGACAGGAGTCAGAAAGAAGAGTAGTCGGGAATCGGTAGTCGGTAACGACCGTGATGGAATCCGTTTTAGGACTTATGTCGAATCATCGGTTTAACGCAAAGACGCCAAGTGGCAAAGGCGCAAAGCAGATTTTCTGAAAACAACTTTTGGAAACTTTGGCGGCTTTCTTACTGAAACCAACTTTGCGTCTTTCAAGCTTTGCGCCTTTGCGTTGAAATTGTTCTCCCTACGTAAGTGCTACGTTTTTGGAAATTCTGGTTGACAGTTTGACCTAGGCGAACGCCATCCTTCCCGACTCCCGACTCCCACCT
>CAZXHW010000541.1:4615-5960 GCA_964639915.1 uncultured Heliomicrobium sp. | reverse complement strand
CCCACATTGGCTACGACTCAGCTACTCACGCGGTTGGCAACGGCTGAGGCGCTCATTACCACGTTTCAATCCCACATTGGCTACGACTCAGCTACTCACTGTCGCCCTTGCAAATATCACAATCCAATAGACTTGCAAAGCCATTTTGGCACATGGGTGAAGTTTACCGTTAGCTGGCGGAATGAACAGGGCACAAACTGGGTTAAGTTTCTGATTTTAGACGGGATCACATCGGTCATTTTTTGAAGCTGTAAAATCGCCGATAAGGCCATTCATCGCTAGCAGTTATGCCAAAGCGTCCGAAAAGCATCCGTGCATGTGCAAATTGTCGAAATGCTGTGCCAGACAGCAGCAATCAGGTGCTTCAGACAATAATTAATGGTGGATCGGACGTGAATTTGCTTGCTGGGGTCGCTTCGATGCGGCGTTGGCAAGCTTCGCAAAGGGAATAAAACTTCACTTCGTCAATGCGTTCACGAACGATTTCGTACACGGCTTGTTTCATCCGCAGAAGCTCGCGGGGTTCCAGCCAGCATTCGACAACGCTTTTTTGAACATGTTGCCCGAATCGTTTCAAGGTGTCGTGAAGTTGGGTGCGGCGGCGGTCGTCCGACAAATCATACGCGACAATAACCAGCATAAGCGACCTCCTTGTGATTTGTGATAATGGAATGACGGAGCGAAGGAGGATTAGGGGGACGGAGAGACGGAGGGAAGGAGTGATGTAGGGAAGCATGAGGATTTCTTTTCGTCTTTCTTACGATTCCTTCTTCCCTCGTTCCCTCAATCTCTCTGTCCCTCCTTCATTCCGTTTCTTCTCCAGTCTGCTTCTCCTTGCGCTCTTTGAAACCGGCTGCCGCTTCCGCGTCAAATGGTTGATAACTGCTTGCTTCGCCTAATAACACTCGGGCCAGATGCCGCGTTTGGTATTCAAACAACTGGCGGTACGTGGTGCGAATGTTCAGCGGCGCGTAATACACGGGTTCGGCCAGTGCCGCGGCATACAACGCAAAAAATCGTTTCAGCGAAGCAGGCATCAGGCGAATGCGGCCCTGGTCGTCGGTGTAAAAATCTGCCTTGGTTAGCGTGCGTTTGTTAAGCGTGGTCAGCACCAGCCGGTCAATGATGACGGGGCGGAATTCTTCCATCAGGTCGCTGACAATTGCTGCGTGGCCGTGGCGAGGACGATGAAAATATCCCATATAAGGGTCTAACCCAACCAGATTCACTGTCCCATGCAAATTGTTGTAAACCAAACTGTAGCCAAGGCTTAATATCGCGTTGACTTCGTCGCTGGGCGGATGGTAAACGCGGGCAGGGAAGTCGAAATCGGCTTTCAGCGCGG
>CAZXHW010000541.1:0-4605 GCA_964639915.1 uncultured Heliomicrobium sp. | reverse complement strand
GAAACGCTTTGAAATATTCGGCGGTCGCCGTGCCTTCGTACCCGCGCACCGTTTCAATATCGCGTGCGGCGGTTACTTTCGGCAACAGGTTTTCCATCATTTGAATGGGCGTGCGTCCGGTATCGGCGGCTGCGTCGCGCAACCGGCGCTGGCGGCGAATCATGGCCAGCATGTTTTTGATCTTCCCGGCGACGATCTCCGATGAAGTTTGCAAACAAAATTCGGCGTCGCTGGCACGTTCGTATTGCCGCTGGCGCAACACGGCGCTTTTGGCAAATTCGGGTTGCAATCGCCCGTTATATTTTCCGGTTGTGGACAGAAAAGCCACGTCTACGCCCTGACGCATGCAAAACGTAGCGGCGCTGGTGGTCAGAATCACATTGCCCACGGCAACGATCTGATCCAGTTTGAAAGCAGGGACTTCCTGTAAAACTTTTTTTTCTTTGCGGACAATGATGCGGCCAGAAATAAAGCGAATGGTCGCGCCTTGTTCGGTGACGTATAAAACTGACATCAGCTTATTCCTTTCGTGAAAACGTACCGCAGGTTTTCCAACCTGCGGATGATTATTGGGTTAATGAGCCACTCGGTGACCATCAAGCGGCTCGACAGTGGGGCTGCCGCAGGTTGGAAAACCTGCGGTACTTTCTGACTTCAATCAGCGCAGGCCAATTTTCCAGCCAGACAATGATCGTTGCGCCGGTGTAATCCACTTCGACGCCATAGCCCATCGCTTCCAGGGCGCGGGCAATCAGGTTTAGGTGCGTGATGATTGGGTCTTCGTTCATACGGCGACTCCTCCTCCTGGGGAAAATGTGGGGCAGGTTCTAAACCTGCCCGGTTGCCTGTCGGCAGGTTAAGAACCTGCCTTACTCCTTGCGAAGGTTTTCAATTGTTGCCATCGGGCGCTGGCTTCGGCTTTGGCGCGTTCGCCCAGCCGAGTTGCTGCCGGAGTAATGTGAGCAGGAGCCTGTCGAATGGCGTCTTTGGCTTCGCGCCACCACGCGGCCAAGGGCAAGCGTTCATCTTCAGGAGCAGGCGCGGCGGCAACCAAATGTGGATGAAACCGATAGCCAAGCCATTCGATGTTTTGATCAAAACGCCGAATCCAGGTTTTGGCCGGATGCAGAGTTAGCCCCAACCGCTGCAATTCGCGGGCAGCCAGTTCCAGGGCCGCGTGGGCGCTTGGTTCGTCACGCGCTGCAATCACGAAATCGTCTGCGTACCGGGCCAAATGCGCTCCGTGCCGTTGCAAGGCCTGGTCGAATGGATGCAGGTAGATATTGGCCAGCAACGGCGACAGCGAGCCGCCCTGCAACGTGCCGGTGCCCCCGCGCCGAATCCATTTTTCGCGCACCAGGCGTGATGCCATTGGATACGCCGCCGCCGCCAGCACCGTCGCCCCCGCGATTGTCAGCGTCAGAGGAGACACGTACCGTCTGACCTTTGTCGCCGAGGTCAATAAAAATAACGCGCCGTCGCGCCCCAGCCTCTTCAGCGATTCGTTGCGTGCCCGACGGCGCATTTCCTCCATCGCCGATTCGTCCATAGGCGCAGTCGGAGCTGCTCCGTAAAATTGTCCTTGTGGATACCCGCCATATTGGCTGTAACCGTACCCGGTGGTTTCTTCCATCAGATTACCGACGGCGGAATTGATTGCGCCGGTTGCGTAATCGCCAAGCCGTTCGGTCAAACTGCGGCCATCGTAGTTTGCCGCGGCTTCTTCGCTCGGCAGCAACTGCTCGCAATCCAGCCACATCCGCAGCAAACCGAGCACACGTTTGTCACGCACGCGCAATGAAACCTGTTCCATCAACAGATCGTGATCGAGTGAACCGAAAAGATCAGTGATGTCGCCGCCCAGCACGTACACGTCACCGCTGGCGCGATAAGACAGAAGCTGTTCGACAGCCATCTGCACGTTGCGACCGGGGCGAAACCCGAAGCTCAAGGAGCTGAAGGCAGGTTCAAAAAATGGTTCCAACGCGTTGAGCATCGCCCGCTGCACGATGCGGTCTTCGACGGTCAGAATCGCCAGCGTCCGCGTGCCACCATTGGACTTTTTCATCTCGAATTTGCGCGCGGGCATCGGGTAATAGCGCCCGTCGAGCAGCTTTCCGCTGAGCGTTATTAAGTTCGACTGTAACTGGCGCTCGAAATTCGTGATGGTGACCAGATCAACGCCGGCAGCACCTTTATTTGCGCGAACTTGTTTCCACGCCATCATCAGATTGGCGGGATCGCAGACCGCTTCAAAAATACTTGTTCTGTTGTTCATCGTGTTCCTCCTTGTTTCCGGTAAGCAGCTTCCGTCACGACCATCGTTCCTGCCGCTAAATCTTCCAGGCGCTGTCCGCGCGGGCTGAGCAGCGCAAAGGCTAGCGCCACCAAGTCATACACAAATGCCCACAGCATCCATCCCGGAAGGCAATACGCCGCTTGGGCCAACGCCATTCCGGTTCGCCGCGATAAGGCTTGCCACCAGACACAACGCGCGGGAGACACCGCATCCACAACGCGCAATCGGCAGATCAGTTTGCCCAAGCTGCGCCGCTGCGGACCTGCATCGCGTAGCCAATGCCAAGCGAAAACGACCCAAATCCATTCCGGCCAGAAATACCCAGCCACGATGAACGGAAAGGGAACCAGCCGATCAATCACATCGGCCAACACTCGCCGAACGAGCGGTGCTTTTTGCCAAGTCGTGTTGTTAAAAGCCTGCGTTGCAGCAGCATATTGAATCGGCTGTGGTTTGATTGCCCCGAAACTTGCCAATCGGTCTTCCACAAAAGACCGCGCTTGATTGAAAACCTGTTGGACCATTGTTGCCTCCTGTTGTTGATTGAATTCGTGTTCAAACCATCGAACACGGCGCGCAAAATACAGGCAGGCGCAGTTCGGCACCGCTAGAGAATGGTGGAAGAAAGATTGCCGGAAAGGTTTTGGAAAGGTTGTTTGAGGGAAGGGAAGAGGCGATTGTTATGATTGCGGCCAGATGATTTCGATCAGATTTTTGTCCAGGCTCAATCCGTACTTGGTGCCGCCCCATTGCCGGCGCGAATCAATCTTGATGGACAAGGGCTGAAGCGTTTTGTTGATCTTGCTGTGGTACGACATCAGAATGTCGGCATCAAGTCGGCCTTCGCCCGCTTCTTCCAATTGTTCGGTCGAGCCGCCATAAAACTGCCGGTAAAACTCCAAAAAACGATGCTCGTCCGCAGCCGGATTGTCGAAACAGGCCTGGCATTCACCGCAAACGGGACGGTCCCGTTCAACGCAGAAATTGATTTTGTTGTCGGCGTAATACGTCAGCAGTGCCAATTTGAGGCCACGCAACGCAATGGGCTTTGACCCGAATCGCACTTGCCCCGTCGCCATTTCGATCACCAGGCGGTTCGGCGCGGTTCGATCAAGCTTTTGCTGGGCGATGGTAATCAAATCCTGAAGACTGTTTTCTACTTTGCCAATGTCTTCGCCCAGCGAGTTACGTAACCAGACAAAGGGAATTTGAGCGTTGTTTTATCTGCATCTGCCTAACATCAATTGTCAGATTACTCATTCTGGAATTTTGCCGAGTCGAGAGAGAGAGAGGGCGCGGTCGTAAAAGACCAGTGCGACTTTAGCAAGGCTGTAGGCTTGGTATTGCTCAAGCATCTTTATCTCCTCGTCAGAGAGAGTTGCGGTTGGAGTATGAATGAGAATGGGAGTTTTCTCTGGCTCCGCATTAAGATCATTCACGACCTCTTTAAGTTTTTGCTGCATTCGCTCCGTACCATCATAGGAAAGGATGATCAGGTCAAACTGCGAGAGGTTAAGAATCTTGCCAGAGGTTTCTTTATACAAACTGATCTGCTTCAACCCGGCAGCCTGCAATCTTCTGGCGTATCTTTCAACGTCTGTCGTGTCAGAGTTGTAAGCCCAACAAACTCGCCGGGAATCCCGCAAGGCCGCCACTTCTGCTTGAATCCGATCCAGGTCTTTTTGCAGAGAATCACGAATGTCTTTTTCCAGATCGGCGCGAATGGCAGATTCCAGATCTTTCCTGGTTTTCCCAAACACCCACCAGAAAAGCGCCAACGCTACGAGCACCAGCAGCCCAAGTCCATACGTCGTGCGATCAATCAGCTTATCAATACGGGCGTAGTATTTCTCTGACTGCTCTTCGAGCAGCTTCCGCTCCTGTTGCAAAATTTCTCGATATTCTTTCAGCGGCGCAGCTGGTTCTGCCGCTAGCGCCGTTTGCGGAGTTGCATTAGTTTCGGGCTTGATGGCAGTCTGCGCTCCAGTGAATGTTGCCAAAGACAACCAGAGCAAGCATAAACAAGCTAAAGGTTTTATTGATTCAGGGCTTGCCATAACACTCTTTCCTCAGGTGGATTGAACGAGAAAAACAGTCCGCCTCCACGATTCCGCGCTTTGCCTAATTTCAAGGCCAAATAAGCATCCTTCACTGATTTCCCAATTCCAATCGTTAAGGTCACATTTGTCGCAGGTAGCTTAGGTTGGAACGTCCCGCTAAGGTGGTCGAGATGTTTTGCCGGAAACGAAGCTAAAAAACCATCTCCTGTACGCGCGATGAAACGCCCTTCCATCTCTTCCATCAAC
>CAZXHW010000540.1:0-5965 GCA_964639915.1 uncultured Heliomicrobium sp. | reverse complement strand
GACGTTGGTAATGGTGGTGTTGGCGCTGCTGTGGATTCCGATGATGGGACGCATCAGCAACAAGCTGTGGATTTATCTGCAAAGCGTGCAGGCGTATGTTTCACCGCCCATCGCGGCAGTCTTTCTGCTGGGCATTGCCTGGAAACGGATCAACTCTCAGGGAGCGCTAGCGTCGTTAATGGTCGGTTTCGTTCTTGGCGCGGCTCGTTTCATCCTGGAAGTCATTTACGCCGGCCAACCGCTGACCGGTTTTTTGAAGTTTTATGTCGGCATGAACTTCCTGCATTTCGCCGTGTTGATGTTTGTCATTTGCATTGGCGTTTTACTGGCAGTCAGTTTGGTAACGCCCGCGCCCGCCAGCGATAAAGTTGCCGACCTGACGTTTGAAACTTCAATTGGAGAAGTTGCTCCGGCTGGAGGTTTTAGTTGGCAAAGCAGATTGCCTGCGGCATTTGCGCTTGTGTTGATTGTGACGGTGATTTCGTTGTGGGTTTATTTTGCGTGACAACAATGAATTTTCAGGATTTCAGACAACAGTTTCGCCAGCTTTACGGTAACGAGCCGCGTCTGTTTTCAGCGCCGGGCCGAGTCAACCTGATTGGCGAGCACACCGATTACAACGAAGGATTTGTGCTGCCGATGGCAATTGATCGGCGAACGTACGTTGCCATTGCTCCGCGCAATGATGGGTTGGTTCGTTGTCTTTCCACAGCGTTTGACGATCAGATTGAATTTGAACTGAGCGCCGACCTGAAGCCTGCCGGTGATTGGGCAAATCACGTTCGCGGCATGGCTGCCGGTTTATTGCAGAAAGAATTCAACCTGCGTGGAGCGGATTTGTTGATTGATAGCGATGTGCCGGTGGGAGCAGGCCTGAGTTCTTCGGCAGCCCTGGAAATTGCTGTTGGCTTTGCCTGGCTGAAAATTTCTGACCAGCCGGTTGACCTGGTCAATCTTGCGCTGACGGCTCAACAAGCCGAACAGGAATTCGCTGGGACGCAATGCGGCGTGATGGACCAGTTCATCGCTTGTCTGGGGATTGAAAATTTTGCGCTAAAAATTGATTGCCGAAGCCTGGAATACGAAGCAGTGCCAATTAACCTCAGCGAAGCCCGCGTCGTCATTGTCAATTCGATGATCAAGCATGATCTGGCTGCGGGCGAATACAACCAGCGCCGAGCCGAATGTGAAGAAGCTGTGCGGCGATTGTCAGGCCATTTGCCGGGAATCAGGTCTTTGCGAGATGTTGAACTGGAAGAATTTGATCAATGGGCTGATGCGTTGCCGGAAATCATTCGCCGCCGAGCCAATCACGTCATCACCGAAAACGCTCGCACGCTAGCGGCAGTGGAGGCTTTGAAGCTCGGCAATCTGGCACAATTCGGCAAATTGATGAATGCCTCGCATGAAAGCCTGCGCGAAGATTATCAGGTCAGTTGCCGAGAGCTGGATTTGCTGGTCGAAATCGCCGGGCGTTGCGAAGGCGTTTACGGCGCGAGGATGACGGGCGGCGGTTTCGGTGGATGCACCGTGAATCTGGTTCAGGCGGAAAGCGTGGAAAATTTCATTGCCGAAATTACGCAAGCCTATGAATGGGTGACAAAGACAAAACCGGAATGTCACGTTTGTTTAGCCTCTGGCGGGGCCAGAGAAGAGTCTCAGTAAGCTGCAAATATTGCGATTGCCACAAGATAGCGTTGCTTCTATAAT
This sequence comes from uncultured Heliomicrobium sp., assembly GCA_964639915.1. Taxonomy (GTDB): domain Bacteria; phylum Acidobacteriota; class Blastocatellia; order RBC074; family RBC074; genus RBC074. The sequence continues at coordinate 4,255 of CAZXHW010000540.1, read as the reverse complement.
GCCCCCCATCAATTACTAGTGGCCGGGACCGTGTGCGCCCTTAATAAAATCCCGGCACAAGAGAACAGACAGAGATTAATATGTCACCCTTACGAACAGCAGTTACACGTTTGCGTGGATTCGGCATTTGTTTATTGATATGGGCGATTGCGGTTCAGTCCGTACTGGCTGATTCAATCACGTACCGTCAATTGCAACAGGATCAAAGTCGGCAAACTTCTACGGTCGCTTCAGTGCCGAAATCCGCCCGTGCAATCGAACAACAAGATCAGCAGGGACAAGGGCAACAAAATCAGCAAGCGGGAGCCGCGCAAGAAAGCGCAACGCATCCGGAATTCGTTCGATTGCCTGATGGTCGAATTGTTCGGTACGGCCCAGGAATCATTTGCGAAGAAAACTGTGTAGAGCCGATTGCGCCAGCAGCCTTTCGCGGACCGGGTCCGGCTTTATGGTGGATCATTCCGCCAATTGTCGCCGGAGGAATTTTGTGCGCGGTGTTGTGCCGGCCTGATCGCGATACCAATCCGCAACCATCGCCGACCATCATTATTCCGCCTCCAAGTCCGCAGGTAAGTCCCACGGTTGGGCCTTCGCCTCCTCCTTCTCCGACGCCACCGCCGACGCAAATTCCGGAACCGGGCACGTTACTTTTATTTGGAGCTGGGCTTGGAGCCTTGCTGGCTCGAAAGCGAATGGCGGCAAAAAAAGATCAAAGCTAAGCGTAAAAGAAACATCAAATTCGCGAGGTTATGAAGAGCCTGGGATTCTACGGAACCCAGGCTCTTTGATTTTTTCGCGTTTCGTTGTCTATGGTGCAACCTGGAAAGACGCCATGCGTTCAACCGATGGCAGATGTGGAATTCAAAGAAGGATTGGTTATGAGGAAAATTCTAGTTGTAGCTTTGCTGGTAGCGATTTCGATGACGGCAATTGCCGCTGTATTCGATTGGGAACGAGCGGTTTCGCTATATAAACAAGGTCAGTTTCGAGAAGCCATCGCAGAATTTGAAAAGGTATTGACGGAATATCCGGATCACCCTGACAGTTGGAAATATGTCGGCCTGTCTTACTATCAGCTAAAGGATTTTGCCGCAGCCGTTGCGCCGCTGGAAAAGGCGCTGGAACTGAAACGCAAAGACAATCGGCTGGATCCGGATTTGTTCCGCGCATTGGCGCAATCGCACTTGGCGCAGAATCAATTTGATAAGGCGCTGCCTTATCTGGAAACCTTGTCGAAATCGCAAGCAAACGTCGCCGTCAATTTTCATTTGCTGGGCGTTGTGTATTCCAATTTGAATCGCCCAGAAGAAGCTGCTGATGCATTTCGCAAAGCCTCCAAACTTGATCCCAAAGACGCCGACTCGTTTTATTTTCTAGCCGTCCAGCAATTTCGCACAGGCAAATTGACGGACACGATTGCCACCTTGCGCGCCGGACTGGTTGCGCAGCCGCAGAATGCTGAAATGCTGGGACTGTTGGCGGAAACCTTATTGCGGTATGCCGGAACGGAAACCGACGAACGAAAAGCCACGACGCTTTACGACGAAGCTACGCGAGTCGCAACAACTTTGAAAAATGTGAAGGATGATTCAGCAGCCTCTGAGTTGTTAGGGCGGGCCTATTTGGCAACGAAACGTTACCCGCAAGCTGAAGCCGCGCTATCAAAAGCCGTCGAGAGCGCGAAAACGCCAAGCGCCACGCTGTATTTCAACCTTGGGTTTGCATTGGCGCAGAACAAATCGTGGCCGCGCGCCACCGAAATGTTCACAAACGCAAATAAACTCAATCCTGGCGATGCCAACACACTCTACTATCTGGGCTACGTGTATGAAAACCAGCGGCGTTATCCGCAAGCGCTTGAAGCTTACACCAAAGCATTCGAAGCGGGCGGACGCAGCAATGCCGACATCAAAGCCAGCATTGATCGTGTTACACCGTTTGCAAAGCAATAGAAGAAAATCTGACTTGGAAGGTTAAAAGCGCAGTTTCATTTTCCATATTCCATTTTTGATTTGTCATTGATCAAACAGCCCATGACCAATGACAACTGACAGATGGAAAATGACAAATGGGAAATGAAAAGGAGAATGCTCGGCAGAGCTTTTTGCCTAATGGCTGAGAAAGCGTTCAGCATCAATCGCCGCCATGCATCCGGTTCCGGCAGCGGTGATCGCCTGACGATACGAAGAGTCCTGAACATCGCCGCAGGCAAACACGCCCGACACATTCGTTTTCGTGGTACGACCTGTGGTGATGATGTATCCCGCTCCATCCAGTTCCAATTGCCCGCCAAATAAGTCTGTATTGGGTTTGTGGCCAATCGCGACAAAGACGCCTTCACAATCAAATATTGTTTCCTGATCGGTAATGGAGTTCAGCAAGCGGACTCCGGTGACGCCAGTTTCCCGCGAGCCTAGAATTTCCAGAACTTCGGTGTTCCAGATGAAGTCAATCTTTGGATTGCTAAAAGCCTTTTCCTGCATGATTTTGGACGCGCGAAGTGTATCCCGCCGATGAATGACCGTGACGCGCGAAGCATAGCGCGTCAGATACGTCGCTTCTTCCATCGCTGTATCACCCCCACCAATGACGACGATGGGCTTGTTCTTGAAAAAGAACCCGTCGCAGGTGGCGCAAGCCGACACGCCCAATCCGCCCAGTCCCAGCGGCATCGGAGCTTCGCCAGGAATGCCAAGCCATTTGGCTGATGCTCCGGAAGCAATAATCAATGCGTGAGCTTCAATCACGGAATCGTCGGTGAAAAGCTGGAACGGGCGACGCGACAAATCCACCTGATTGATTTGGCTGGCTAAAAACTGCGTGCCGAAGCGTCCCGCCTGCTGGCGCATCTCTTCCATCAGCTCTGGCCCTTGAATGCCTTTGGCAAAGCCGGGAAAGTTTTCTACTTCAGTTGTGATGGTCAATTGCCCGCCGGGTTGTAGCCCTTCGATTACCAACGGACGAAGCTCTGCGCGCGCGGCATAAATTGCCGCAGTCAATCCCGCTGCACCTGAACCGATAATGACGACATTGTGTCGAACTGTAGTTTTCATAATTTCTCTCCTTCTTTTTACAATTTCCCCTTTCGCCGATGGAAAATCAACCAAGCAAGTAGGGCAGATTTTCCAATCTGCCCAGAATCTTACTGGGACATTGGCAGAACAGAAACGCGTCTGGCACTTCACTCCAGATTGCATTGCATGTGAAGCCTGAGCAGGTTGGAAAACCTGCTCTACTCTCATTTACCGACGATGACGATTTTATTTTGATTGGCCAAGGCAATGTATTGTCCCGGCTATAGGCCGCGCGTATACTCACGCCCGTTCGATATCCAAGTCATACAGCAGCAGCCCTGACGCATCCGCTATGAACGACAAATTCTTTATCTCTCACAGTACGCAGGACGACGCGTTTGTGCGTGACCTGCGCGAAGCGCTCGCCGATCAAGGACAGGCTGGCCACGATGCATGGATTGATTCGCGCGAAATTCGCGGCGGCGATCTGCTTTGGCCGGTAGTTCAGCAGGCCATTGACGACGCGGCAGCCTACTTGGTCGTCATCAGCCCGGATGCGTTGCAGTCGAAATGGGTCGGGATGGAATTGACCCACGCGTTGGCGCTACAGAAACAGCGCGGCAAGGATAAATTTCCGATCATTCCGCTTTCGCTGAATGACACCAAGCTTGGCGTGCTGGAACAATTTTTTGAAGGCGAACCAGCTTACATCCCCGTCAGCAGCGACGCGGGTGGCATCGAAGCGGCGATGAATGCGATCCTTGCTGCCTTGGGCAAACGCGATCTCGCCGATGTCGCGCCCACGCCGCAGCCTAAAGCCGAGCCACTGGAAGAACTCGTCCTGGAACTCACCGATCTGAAATTCCACGAACAGGATGGCGTCCGTCGAGCCTCCGCCCGCGCCCGGCTGATTTATGAACCGGCGACGCAGGGTCAGCCCGAAGTTCGCAGCGCGCAGAGTTGGCGGCTGATCGCGCCCATCGGTCCCATCGAAGCTCAGGAACTCAGATGGTATCAGGAGAAATATGCCGTCTGGCCAAGTCACTACTTCGCAGATCGCGCGAAGAAAGTGGAAGAAAACCTCAAGAAGTGGGGACAGCTTCTGCACGAAGCGGCAATGCCCGTCGTCCACAGAGAAAACGTCATGCAAGCCTGGGCCAAAATTGGCGACCACGCCGGGCGGCGCTTTTCCGTTCACGTGGATGCCGCGCTCGAAGCAGGCGCGCCCGAAGCCGACATCA
>CAZXHW010000539.1:0-5986 GCA_964639915.1 uncultured Heliomicrobium sp. | reverse complement strand
CCGGAAGCTTTGCAAACCGAATCGCCGGGTAGCCTTGAAACCCCGCAAGAGGAAGCGCCGGCAGCAACGCCTGAAATCGCAAATGAAGCGCCGGTTGTTGCTGAACCTGAAGCTGTCGAAATTCCAAAGACTAAGCCCGCTGCTCCGGAAACAGGCACCAAGGTCATCAAGCTGCAAATGCCCACAAGGCCTTTGCCCAAACCTTCGCCGACTGTTTCGGCAAGGTATCAAACCGATAAGCCCAAAACTGCTCCCACAGGGAAACTTGACCCTGCCCTGCTGCTCAAAAAAGATCAGCCGCGTGAGGGTAACAAAGAAACCCATATTCTTCCGTCTGGCGCACAGCAGCGGACGGTTTATATTCCGCCCAAAGATCAGAAGCCCAAAGGCCGCAACGCGCATCGCGCTAAAGATAAGGAAAAAGACAAGTTCCAGGACGGCAATACTCACAAGCTGGGGCTGCGCAAACAGGCATTGCCAGCCGCAGCCCAGCGAATGGTCCCGGCCGTTTTGAAACCTGTTCGCCTGGTCGAAGGCAGCACAGTGCGCGAGTTTGCCGAAAAAATCGAAATCAAGCCTCGCGATATTGTGGCAGCGCTTATGGCGCGCGGCGTGATGGCCACCATCAACCAGACCATCAGTCACGAAATGGCAATTGATATTGGGCGTGATAACGGCTGGGAAGTAACTTTTGGTGACTTCGAGGACATGATCATCGAATCCGAATTCGAGGTCACGCCCGAAGCAATGGACGATACCGACCCACGCGCTCCGGTCATTACAGTAATGGGCCACGTGGATCACGGTAAAACCAGCTTGCTGGACGCCATTCGTTCAGCTCGCGTTGCAGAAGGCGAAGCGGGAGGAATTACCCAGCACATCGGCGCGTATTCTGTTGAAGTACCCAGTTCAGAAAAGCCTGAAGTTCTTCGCAGAGTCGTTTTCCTGGACACTCCTGGCCACGAAGCCTTTACATTGATGCGCGCTCGCGGTGCCAGAGTAACTGACATCGTCGTCCTGGTCGTTGCAGCAGATGATGGCGTAATGCCGCAAACTGTCGAAGCAATCGAGCACTCCCGAGCCGCCAAAGTGCCGATTATTGTAGCCATTAACAAAGTTGATAAGCCCGACGCCAACATCGAACGAGTCAAGAAAGAATTAGCTGATCGAGGCGTTCTTTGGAGCGCGTGGGGCGGCGACACAGAAATGGTTGAGGTGTCGGCAAAGAAGAGACAAAACATTGACGGGTTGCTGGAAATGATTTTGTTGACTGCCGACATTCAAGACCTGAAATCCAATCCAAAACGCAAAGCGACCGGCACTGTGCTGGAAGCCAAACTGGATCGCGGACGTGGCGCGATGGCGACCGTGTTGGTTCAAAACGGTTCGCTTCGAATTGGCGATCCATTCATCGTCGGCAATTTTTCCGGCCGGGTTCGCGCCTTGGTAGACGATCTTGGCGAACGCGTTCTGGAAGTTGGCCCCGCAACGCCCGTTGAAGTGCTTGGCCTGGATGGCGTGCCTTCAGCCGGTGACCAGTTCCAGGTTGTGGATGATGTGTCCAAAGCTCAGCAAATCGCGCAGTTCCGCCAGGCGAAAACCAGAGCAACTGCTTTGGCCAGATCGGCTGCTCGCGGCTTGGACCAGTTGGCGACTCAAATGGAAGCTGGCGTGGTCAAAGAGTTGCTGGTCATTTTGAAAGCTGACGTTCAAGGGTCGGTCGAAGTGCTAAAGGACACGCTGACCAAGCTTTCCACGGACAAAGTCAAAGTGCGCATCATTCGCGCCGCAGTCGGAGCCATAACGTATGATGACGTGCTGCTGGCCAGCGCATCACAAGTAACAGACACCGGAGCCGCAACGGTCATCATCGGTTTCAATGTCCGTCCCGAATCGCGCGCCGAAGAAATCGCGAAGCAGGAAGAAGTGGATATTCGCCTGCATTCGATCATCTACAAAGTTGAAGAAGAAATTCGAAACTCGATGCTCGGCCTGATGGAAGCCACGTTGAAAGACGTCATTTTGGGCAAAGCTGAAGTTCGCGACATCATTCGCGTTCCCAAAATCGGGGTTGTCGCCGGGTGCATGGTGCTCAATGGCCACATCAAACGCTCGGCTCACGCGCGATTGATTCGCAACAATGTGGTCATTTTTGAATCCACAATCGGCAGCTTGCGGCGCTTCAAAGACGACGCAAGTGAAGTCCAGCAAGGCTTTGAATGCGGTATCACAGTGGATCGTTTTAACGATTACAAGATTGGCGACATAATCGAAGCCTACAATATCGAGAAAATCGCGGCAACGCAGTTGTAGTTTCCAGTTCCTGTCTCCCGCACCCACAGTTGAGGGAGACAGGAAACCGGAAGCCGGAAACTGATTTATGCAGTATCGTCCGAATAGATTAGCCCAAGGGTTGAAAACTGAAATCAGCGCGATCATCACGCGCGAGATGCCGCACCATCAGTTCGGCTTTATCACCATCACTGAAGTTAAAGTCAGTCCCGACCTTCGCTACGCCCGCGTCCTGATTAGTGTATTTGGCCCCCCTGAAGAGCAACAGAAAACTTTAGACTTGCTCAATAGCGAAAAAGCCTTTATCCGCCAGTTAATTGGCAAACGATTCCGGCTTCGCCATACCCCAGAAATATCCTTCATCTACGACGAAACAATCGAATACGCCGATCGGTTGCTACAGGTAATTGAGGGTGTCAAAAAGGAGCTGCCTGAAGAAGATGTTAGGCCAGGTAATTGAACTGATTGAAAAACATTCCCGCTTTGCCATTACCTCACATATTCGCCCGGATGGTGACAGTATGGGATCTTCGCTGGCGCTTTGTTGGATACTGAAGGGGCTGAACAAAGATGCCGAAGTGATCATGTGCGATACGGTGCCGCACTCGTATTCGAGGCTGCCTGGCTCCGAAGATGTTCGTGTCATCAAAGATATTGACCGCGATTACGATGCCGTTTTCGTTATTGAATGCAGCGATGTTTCCCGTCCCGGACTTCCCTCTCTAAAAGATCAATTTGTGGTCAACATTGACCATCATTCAACCACTGCCCTGTTTGGCGATTTGAATTGGATTGATTCGACTGCGGCTGCCGTGGGCGAAATGATCTACAACCTGGCCAAAGCCATCGGCGCAAAAATTTCGCCGGAGGTGGCAAGCTGTGTGTATGCAGCGCTGCTGACTGACACGGGTTCGTTTCACTTCTCCAATACCACTGAACGCACGTTCAAAATCGCCAGTGAATTGGTTCGTCACGGAGCCCAACCGGCTAAACTTTCCCAGGCAATTTTCTACAGTTATCCATACGCCAAAGTCAGGCTGGTGGGCGCAGTGCTTTCCACATTGCAAAGAGACGAAACCGGGCGAATCGCCTGGATCACAATGAGCAAGGAAGCCATGGATAACTCTGGCGCGTCGGAAGACGATTCGGACGGAATCATCAATTACCCGCTAACTGTCGGAGACGTTGAAGCAGTCGCTTTTTTCCGAGAGCTTGCAAACTCGACGTATCGAATCAGCTTACGCTCCAAAAACCGCGTCAACGTAGCGCGCGTAGCCGAACTGTTCGGTGGAGGCGGCCACGCCAATGCTGCTGGCTTCACAGCAAAAGCCGACTATGACGAATTAAGCCGGGACGTGATCGAACGCCTGAAAGATGCCGTCGCTATCGCCCCTGCTGTCAACGGCCGTGAAATCAAACCCCGATAGTCACCTTTGGAAGCAAATTGCCAACCCACATGCGCTGCTTGCTTAACGTCACATTTCAACCTCCCCTGCCTTGATAAGCTCCAGAATCGCCTCTTGAATTGCCCCCAATAAATCGTGGTAATCTTACGTTATGCAGTACTTAGTGATTTTGTTGACGAACGCTTCGCGCCGCCATCTCTGCTTCGGCCTACTTCAATGGACAACAATTAGCCTTTTGCTAGCTGGCATTACCGTCAGCGCCAACGCACAGACGACGCGTCCAAGAATAGCGTCCCAGAATCCGCAGTCGTCTTCTGCCAAGAAACCTGCTCCAAAAACCAAACCGCTGATGGCCAAGGACCATCGTGAAGCCGAGCAGCGATTAGCGGACTTGGGATATTGGACTGGAAAGATTGACGGTCAGTGGGATACGGCTTCCAGAAATGCCTTGATCGCCTTTCAGAAGGTTGAACGACTGAAACCAAACGGACAATTGACGCGCGCAACATTTGATCAATTGCTTTCAGCTAATCGGCCAACTCCGCGCGAAACCGAAGGCGCGCACATTGAAGTTGACCTTGTACGGCAGGTTCTGTTCATCACCGACGAAACCGGCACAGTCACAAGAGTCCTGCCCGTTTCGACCGGCAATGAGAAAGAGTTTTATTCCGAAGGTTGGGCACGCGACGCCATCACACATCCAGGCCGCTATCAGGTTCGCAAGAAAATTCCCGGGTGGAAAAAGAGCGCGCTCGGCGAGATGTATTACCCAGTTTATTTCATGTACGGCACCGCAATTCACGGCTCGCAATCTGTGCCCACCAAACCCGCCAGCCATGGTTGTGTGCGAATCCCCATGTTTGCCGCGAAAGAGTTCTACAAAACGATTCCTGTCGGAATGCCCGTGATCATTTACAGAGAAACGATGCCGCCAACCACCACGCCAGCCGAAACAGTCAAGCAATAAGAAATTTCAACAAGGCGATCTCAGCCGTTTTGTAATAATGCTGCAAAAACTTGATGGCTCAGCGTGACACGGTTGTTGCTGCTGTACGCCTCGATTATTATTCGCCAGCCTAATCTTTAACCGATAACTCAATGAAATAATTTTCCTTACTGGAGACCCGAAATGCGCTTCTCTCGCGTGCGGCTTTTTGCATTCGCTACACTACTACTGCTGATCGGACTGCTTTTTACGCATAAATCGCATTTGGCATCGGCACAGACAGAACCCGGTACTTTGAAAGAAGTGGCGGAATTGAAAAACCTGAAGTTTCGCTTGCTTGGACCCGCTTGGGGTGGTCGTGCTACCCGCGTCACAGGAGCTCCCGGCGGCACGGAGTTTTACGCGGCGACCGCTGGCGGCGGAATCTGGAAATCCACCGACAATGGCATTTCGTGGCAGCCGATTTTCGATGATCAGCCGATTTCTTCCATTGGCTCAATTGCCGTTTCGCCATCTGACTCGAATATCATTTATGCCGGTTCAGGCGAAGCCAACATTCGCGGAAACGTCGCTTCTGGCAATGGCATTTACAAATCCACGGACGCCGGCAAAACTTGGCAACACGTTTGGAAACAGGAAGGCCAGATCGGAACGGTGGCCATTCATCCGAAAAATTCCGACATCGCTTTTGCCGCAGTGCTCGGCCACGCATTCGGCTCCAACGCAGAGCGCGGCGTTTACCGAACTAAGGACGGCGGCAAAACCTGGCAACAGGTTTTGAAGAAAGACGAAAACACGGGCGCTTCGGACGTGGCAATTGATCCCTCGAACCCAAACATTGTTTTCGCCGGGCTGTGGGAAGCCAGACGTTTCCCATGGGATTTGAAAAGCGGCGGTGCAGGCGGCGGGCTGTATGTATCGCGTGACGGCGGCGACACGTGGACTCAACTTGATGGTAAAGAAAAGGGAAAAGGCTTGCCTGAATGCAGTGCAACTTCGCTGTGCGGCAAGATCGGTGTAGGAGTTGCCCCCTCCGAGGGCAATCAGGTTTACGCGCTTATCGAGGCTGAAAAGGGCGGCTTGTTCGTTTCAAGCGATGGCGGCGACAATTGGTCGCTGGCCACGCCAAGCCGTTTGATCCGCCAACGCGCCTGGTATTACTCCACGCTGACCATCAATCCTACCAACCCGAATGAAATCTGGTTTCCTAACGTCGGAATGTACAAAAGCATTGATGGCGGCAAAACGCTGACTGACGTTAAAGGCATCCACCACGGAGATCATCACGACGTCTGGTTCGATCCAACCAATCCCAAGCGAATGATTACCGCAAACGATGGGG
>CAZXHW010000538.1:0-5987 GCA_964639915.1 uncultured Heliomicrobium sp. | reverse complement strand
CCTGCCCGCCAACGTATCGGCATTGTTCGACAAGCATCCCATCCTGAAAAACTTCATTGAAGCCAAAGGGGACTCCAAAGCGATTGAAACGCCGGAAGAAATGCGCAGTGTCAGCGAAACCTTAGAACAAGGATTGCGATTGCTGTTGGATGAACAACCCAATCACTCGGTAAAACTCAATGAAGATGCCAAACAGGTTCTTGAAAAGCTCAGGCAAACAGAATTTGCAGCGCCAATGCTGGAAATTTCCGAAAGAGATTCTTTTGGTTACCTGGCAGGAACGCGAATGCTGTTGGTAATGACTCCCATGTTTTTTGGACTCAGGCTTGTAGAAGTAAATAGAGCTCAGAAAATCGTGTGGGCAGAAATGGTTGCCGGCGACTGACCCAGAGATGCTCAAAATGGAACGATAGACACGGCGCCGCTGAAACACTTGCGAAAGTTCAGCGGCGGCTTTTTCATTTCAGAATTCATTCTCCAGTTTTTTCTGAAACCTTCTGCACCCTTCTAGCACCAACCTGGCGTAATCAACCACAAAAGCGATAGCTGTATCTACTCATCAATGAAGCGATAAAGCACGCTTGCTTTATTCGTTGATTGGTTAGGCAAATTGATCTTTTTCGGAACTGACATTTCCAAACTGCCGTATGGTCAGCCGAAATCAAATTCCGCAGAACAGGGATTCAAGCAAAGAAGGAGAGTTTGGATGATCAAGAAACGATCACGCAAAATGTGGTTGATTGGCGGAGCATTGTTTGTGCTGACAGGTCTGGGAGTCACGGGCTTTGTCGTGATGTCGCGCCCCAAAAATGAAATTGACGCTTCCCGCTTGGCCGCAGTCGAACGCGGCGACATCACGCGATCTGTCGTCGCCACCGGCAAAGTCGAACCCATCGCCAAAGTCGAAATCAAATCCAAAGCAAACGGCATCATCAAAGACCTGAAAGTTCAAATCGGCGACGTTGTGCAAACAGGCCAGGTGCTGGCCGAACTAGACAAGGAAAACCTGGAAGCGCGTGTGCGCGAAACCAAAGCGGCCTTCATTGGAGCCGAATCAAACCTGAAAGCCGCGCAGGCGCAACTGGAAAAGAACAAGGTCGAAGCCGAAGGGCCGGATGTTCCCTTCAGCAAGCGAAACTTTGAGCGCGCGGAAAAGCTGCTCAAAGACGGCGTTCTGCCACAACAATCGTTTGACGACACGCGCAGCGCGTATGAGTTGGCCGTCAATCGCCAAAACGCCGCACGCGCCCAGCTTGCTGTCAGCGACGCCAAAGTCGCACAGGCCAAAGCCGAAGTTGCACAGGCACAAGCTGCCGTGGATCGTTCGGTGGAGGAATTGAATTACGCGACAGTTCGTTCGCCGATTCACGGCGTCGTACTTTCGCGCGATGTCGAAATCGGTTCGCCGGTGTCTTCGATTTTGAATATGGGAGCGGCGGCGACACTGGTGATGGTGCTCGGTGACATCAGCCAGGTGTACGTTCGCGGCAAAGTGGACGAAGCCGACATAGGCGTCGTCAAGCTCGGCCAGGCTTCCAAAATCAAAGTCGAAACGTTCAAGGACAAAGTGTTTGAAGGCACGGTGACGCAGATTTCGCCGCTGGGCGTGGACAAAGACAACGTCGTGACGTTTGAAGTCAAAGTTTCGATCAACAATCCCGGCGGTGAACTACGCGCCAACATGACCGCCAACGCCGAAATCGTTCTGGAAGAACACAAGGACGTTTTACTGGTCGCCGAAAGCGCCGTGATTTATGACCAGCAACGAAACGCTTCCGTTGAATTTCCTTCTTCAACGCAGCCAAAAGGCAAAGAGAAAAAACCGATCAAAGTCGGTATCAGCAACGGCACTCGCACTGAAGTGCTGGACGGGTTGAAAGAAGGCGAAAAAGTAATCATGCAATGACTTTCCGCCCACGAAGACACACGAAGAGGCACGAAGAAAACCAAAATAGAAGTAGCAGGATTGACAAGGTAAATTATTGATCCTGTTCATTCTGTGAAAAGGCTTCGTGTTTTCTTCGTGTAACTTCGTGGGAGATGGTTTGAATGCGATGAAGGAACTGTTGTCACAAACCTGGTCGAACCTGATTGCGCACAAGCTGCGCAGCTTCCTGACGATGTTCGGCATCATCTGGGGAGTCATTTCCATCGTGCTGTTGTCCGCCGTCAGCGAAGGCTTTCAGCAAGGCAATTTGTACGTCCTGAAAGAACTCGGCAAAAACATCATCATCATTCGCAACGGCAGAACCAGCACGCAGGCTGGTGGCGAACGCGCCGGCAAACTGGTCAGGCTGGATATTGGCGATGTGCATGCGCTGAAAGAAAAAGCCAGGCTGTTGCAATACATCACACCGGAATTGATGCGCGGAGGCGTCAACGCCAAAAGCGCCTTCAACGCCAGTTCCACACAGATGAGCGGCGTCTGGCCGATTTACCAGTTCATCCGCACTATCGAAGTGGATCGCGGTCGCTTGCTCAGCGAACAGGACAACACCGATGCCCGGCGCGTTGCCGTCATCGGCTTTGAAATGAGCAAACAACTTTTCGCCGACCGCGATCCGATTGGCCAACAGGTTTCGCTGAACGGACTTCCCTACACCATCATTGGCCGCGTGCGAAAGAAAGAGCAGGATTCAAACTACACCGGCCCTGACAACAATCGTTTGTTTCTGCCTTACGAAACAATGCGGAAAGATTTTCCGCAAAGCGGCTCCAACGACACGGCGGATTCCATTGGGACCATCATCGCCGCGCCGTACGAAGAAGTCGCCAATGAGTTGAATCGCATTGTCGAACAAGAAGGCAAGATCAATTTCGAGAAGATTGGCCCGGTCGAACAGGAAGTGCTTTCGATCATCGCGCCTCGCCACAACTTCGATCCTTCCGACCGCGAAGCCCTTTCGATGTGGAACACGGCGCTGGAAACCGTTTTCTTCAACAAGATGATTTCCAGCATGCGGGAATTTTTCATCGCCGTCAGTATCATCACACTGGCGCTGGGTGGCATTGGCGTCATGAACATCATGCTGATTTCCGTTAAGGAACGAACCAAGGAAATCGGCATTCGCAAAGCGTTAGGGGCCACCTCTAACAACGTCTTGCGGCAGTTTTTCAGCGAAGGATTGTTGTTAACCCTGCTCAGCGGAACGATTGGCTTGGGCATTGGCATCGGCCTTTGCAAGTTAGTGAATATGCTGCCGCTGCCAATGCGGTTTTCGGGGATGATTATCACCTGGCAAACGGCGGCGTTTTCGATTGGCGTATTGGCGTTAATTGGAATCGTGGCGGCAACGTATCCGGCTCGGCGCGCGGCAGAAATGGTTCCGATTGAAGCCTTGCGGTATGAAATGTGATTCCTTCAGGTAAGTGCCATGAATCGTAAAGCAAAGAGCTTTGTCATGTATCCGGTCATCCTGTTGGGGATAATGTGTTTCTGTTTTCCCAATCAAAACGCCCTTTCCTCTGCGCTCGCTGAATCGCCTTCCTCACTTCGCTTGCACACATTGCAAAGTAAAATCTTTGCCAATACACGCCAGATTCGGGTTTTATTGCCGTCGGGCTATGACCTGCCCGTCAATCGCTCGCGGCGCTATCCCGTGCTCTACCTGAACGATGGTCAGAATCTATTCGATGTGTCCACATCTGTCTTCAACCCAATGGAATGGAAAGCCGATGAAACGTCAGCGCAATTGATCAAACAAAAACTGATTATGCCGCTCATCATTGTTGGCGTGGATAACGCTGGCAGGAGTGGGCGTGCCAACGAATACTTACCTTACGAAGACAAATTTTTGACACCTGCTCTGCCCATGCCAGATGGCAAAAAGTTTCCTACTTTTTTAACGGACGAAGTCATGCCTTTCGTCAATCAAATCTACCGAACACGAACCGATGAAGCTGGCACAGGCATCGGCGGCTCCTCTTACGGCGCAATAGCAGCACTCTACACTGTCATGACCAAGCCTGGAGTATTCGGCAAATTGCTGCTTGAAAGCCCATCGCTTTACATCAAAGAAAGCCAATTGCTGAAAGATGCTCAGAATACGCCTCGCTGGCCAGACAAGGTTTATATCGGTGTAGGCACAAATGAAGAGGGCCAGCAAAAATGTCGCCCCGGCGATAGAAGCCAGGACGTGGTTCAGGATGCGTTGAAGCTGGAACGAACATTGCGCAATGCTGGAATGGATAAGCATCGCCTTGTATTGCGAATTGAGGAGTGCGCCGTTCACAACGAAGCTGCTTGGGCAGGCCGGTTTCCGGTCGCTCTAAAATTTTTATACGGAACCAAAAAGAACGGCCAACAAAATTTATGATTCTCAAAGAGGTCTTCTTACAAGCCATTCAATCATTGGTCGGACATCGCATTCGAGCGGTGATGACGATGACCGGTATTGCCTGGGGCATTGTCGCTGTCGTGCTGCTGATGGCGTATGGAAACGGATTTCACAATGCTATCGAAGTTGGCTTTCGCAGGGCATTCAGCAATGGAACCGTCGTTATTTGGAATGGCCAAACCAGCATGCAAGCCGGAGGCGAGCGTGCAGGCCGCCGCATTCGATTGAAAGAAGAAGACGTCGAACCGCTAAGGCAACTCGGCACCATCAAACATGTCAGCCCGGAATACGTCGAAGGATTGCCGTTGGCGTATGGCATCAAACAAACCAGCAGCAACGTGCGCGGCGTCGCTCCGGAATACGCCGAAATGCGTAGCGAAATCCCTGAATTTGGCCGATTCATCAACGCCGAAGACATTGAAAAACAGCGCCGCGTCGCCTTTCTTGGTTCTGAAGTCGCCAAAAAGCTTTTCGGCAATGCTCCGGCGGTTGGAGAAACCATTCGCATCAAAGGGCTGACATTTGAAGTAATCGGCGTGCTGACGCAAAAAGTCAGCTTTTCAAATTACTACTCGCCGGACAAATACTGCGCCTTCATTCCTTACACCACAGTCAAACAGCTTTGGAGCCAGGATTACGTTGACAACCTGGTGTTTCAAACCCTGAGTCCGGCCATGCACTTCCAGGCGTTGAAACAGGTCAAGGAAGTGCTGGCCGCCCGGCATAACTTCAATCCGAAAGACGAACGCGCGCTGAGTTTTAATGACTCCGTCGAAAACATGAAGCAGATCAGCGGCATGACGGGCGGGTTAAAAATCATCCTCAGCTTCATTGGCGCGTTGACGCTGATGATCGGTGGTATTGGCGTGATGAACATCATGCTGGTTTCGGTGACGGAACGAACCCGCGAAATCGGCGTTCGCAAAGCCTTAGGCGCTCGCCGCTGGCACATCCTGGTTCAGTTCATCATGGAAGCCTTGGTCATCACCTTCCTCGGCGGCGTGCTGGGCATTGCACTTTCGTGGTTGCTGGTGACGTTTGCCGGACATCGCCCCTTCCTGGCTGATTTGCTGGAAGACCCAAGCAAACAAACCGATATTTTTTTGCTGCTGTCGGGCGATGTTGTTTTGACTGCAACCAGCATTTTGATGATTGTCGGCGTCCTCAGCGGTTTATGGCCAGCGATGCGCGCATCCAAAACCGATCCCATCGAATCGCTCCGCTACGAATAAGTTGTAGCGCAGGTTTTCCTACCTGCGCAGGCATACTTAGGGAAAGCTTTGTCGAAACCAAAACCTTTGCTGCCAGTTCAGCGCAGGTTGGAAAACCTGCGCTACATGACTGCAAAAAATTCAATGGTGGGAATAACTCTCCGCTTCCAAGGGATTTAACCATCGAGGACGGCGCAACAGCGCGCCGCGCTTCACCGATACAGGTGACCATCGCTTACCGGCAAGCTTCGAAGAACGAGGCTTGCCGGGTATTTTCGGAAGGGAGACCGACATGGAACTGACCAAAGGACAAAATATCCTGAGCTGGGTGCTGCGAATTGTTGTCGCGGTAATTTTGCTGCAAACCCTGTTTTTCAAATTCACCGGCGCGGAAGAATCTGTGTACATCTTTACGACGCTTGGCGCTGAGCCTTGGGGA